>NZ_VIGC02000036.1 GCF_006569185.2 Litorilinea aerophila
CGCCCGACCAGGAGCTGATCGATGTTTCAATCCACGCCCCCCGCGAGGGGGAGCGACCTGGTCCAGCGCCAGTCGCCATCTCCTCACGTCCCTGTTTCAATCCACGCCCCCCGCGAGGGGGAGCGACCGGTTCTCGCAGCGCCTGGACGGCATGCCGTGGGTGTTTCAATCCACGCCCCCCGCGAGGGGGAGCGACATGGACTACCTTCAGATCGCCGATGTTTCACGTGTTTCAATCCACGCCCCCCGCGAGGGGGAGCGACCAAAGTCTCTGCTGGCGAGCACACCATTCGCATTGTTTCAATCCACGCCCCCCGCGAGGGGGAGCGACGCAGTGCAGGTGGCCGATGCGCACGCCGTCGATGTTTCAATCCACGCCCCCCGCGAGGGGGAGCGACGTTCTGGTTTCGCCACGCCGACACCACTTGGTCAGTTTCAATCCACGCCCCCCGCGAGGGGGAGCGACGGCGCCGGGCCGCCAGGTGGCGCGGATACGGCGTGTTTCAATCCACGCCCCCCGCGAGGGGGAGCGACGGCCGACCAGATTGGCCAGTTCTGGAGCACGGTTGTGTTTCAATCCACGCCCCCCGCGAGGGGGAGCGACGGCCGACCAGATTGGCCAGTTCTGGAGCACGGTTGTGTTTCAATCCACGCCCCCCGCGAGGGGGAGCGACGGCCGACCAGATTGGCCAGTTCTGGAGCACGGTTGTGTTTCAATCCACGCCCCCCGCGAGGGGGAGCGACGCCTGGATGCGCAAGACGCAGGCCGGCGAAGGAGAGGTTTCAATCCACGCCCCCCGCGAGGGGGAGCGACCCCAAGGCCGCGTCGCGGTCGAAGAGTTTTTGGGTGTTTCAATCCACGCCCCCCGCGAGGGGGAGCGACCACCTGCCCCAGGAAAGTCAACGGCAATTTTTCCAGTTTCAATCCACGCCCCCCGCGAGGGGGAGCGACTCGGCTACTACGATTACGGGAGCTCGATCACTTTGTTTCAATCCACGCCCCCCGCGAGGGGGAGCGACTTCAATCCTGGAGCATGTCAAACAGGCCATCGCTGTTTCAATCCACGCCCCCCGCGAGGGGGAGCGACGTATTGGGCACGGTGTAGCTGGCGTCGATGATGTTTCAATCCACGCCCCCCGCGAGGGGGAGCGACGTGGTGGCGGCAGCCACCTCATTTACGCCATGCCGGTTTCAATCCACGCCCCCCGCGAGGGGGAGCGACCAACTACATCCTGGACGCCACGCCTGTCGACGATGTTTCAATCCACGCCCCCCGCGAGGGGGAGCGACCCCAAGGCCGCGTCGCGGTCGAAGAGTTTTTGGGTGTTTCAATCCACGCCCCCCGCGAGGGGGAGCGACTAAGTGCCGCCCCCGGGGCCCTGTCACTATCCGGTTTCAATCCACGCCCCCCGCGAGGGGGAGCGACCACCTGCCCCAGGAAAGTCAACGGCAATTTTTCCAGTTTCAATCCACGCCCCCCGCGAGGGGGAGCGACTCGGCTACTACGATTACGGGAGCTCGATCACTTTGTTTCAATCCACGCCCCCCGCGAGGGGGAGCGACTTCAATCCTGGAGCATGTCAAACAGGCCATCGCTGTTTCAATCCACGCCCCCCGCGAGGGGGAGCGACGTATTGGGCACGGTGTAGCTGGCGTCGATGATGTTTCAATCCACGCCCCCCGCGAGGGGGAGCGACTGTCGGTTATCAGCAGCGGGTCACGGTGGAGCTGTTTCAATCCACGCCCCCCGCGAGGGGGAGCGACGTGGTGGCGGCAGCCACCTCATTTACGCCATGCCGGTTTCAATCCACGCCCCCCGCGAGGGGGAGCGACCAACTACATCCTGGACGCCACGCCTGTCGACGATGTTTCAATCCACGCCCCCCGCGAGGGGGAGCGACTTAGGATAGACTGACCATGAACTACAACGAACTAGTTTCAATCCACGCCCCCCGCGAGGGGGAGCGACTGGCCGTCGCCCCTGGATCAATTCCGGTCCCGCCGGTTTCAATCCACGCCCCCCGCGAGGGGGAGCGACGCAAGGGGGGGGCCTGGATGAAGACTTCCTGGATGTTTCAATCCACGCCCCCCGCGAGGGGGAGCGACTGTCGGTTATCAGCAGCGGGTCACGGTGGAGCTGTTTCAATCCACGCCCCCCGCGAGGGGGAGCGACGTGGTGGCGGCAGCCACCTCATTTACGCCATGCCGGTTTCAATCCACGCCCCCCGCGAGGGGGAGCGACCAACTACATCCTGGACGCCACGCCTGTCGACGATGTTTCAATCCACGCCCCCCGCGAGGGGGAGCGACTTAGGATAGACTGACCATGAACTACAACGAACTAGTTTCAATCCACGCCCCCCGCGAGGGGGAGCGACTGGCCGTCGCCCCTGGATCAATTCCGGTCCCGCCGGTTTCAATCCACGCCCCCCGCGAGGGGGAGCGACGCAAGGGGGGGGGCCTGGATGAAGACTTCCTGGATGTTTCAATCCACGCCCCCCGCGAGGGGGAGCGACCCGGGCCGGAAAATGTGACAACACTCCCCACAGAGTTTCAATCCACGCCCCCCGCGAGGGGGAGCGACGCCCAGGAGGTACTTCGGGGCCCCTTCCCGATGGGCGTTTCAATCCACGCCCCCCGCGAGGGGGAGCGACTGACCGGCTGTCGTTGCTCAGCTAACCCACCCAGCCGTTTCAATCCACGCCCCCCGCGAGGGGGAGCGACATGAGATTGTCATAATCTCCAACGCCGTCATTGAGTTTCAATCCACGCCCCCCGCGAGGGGGAGCGACACCGGCTGTCGTTGCTCAGCTAACCCACCCAGCCGTTTCAATCCACGCCCCCCGCGAGGGGGAGCGACCCCAGAGCCGTCACATACTCACTTACGGCACTCAGTTTCAATCCACGCCCCCCGCGAGGGGGAGCGACCTCCACTGCCTCAACGTATGGCTGCGCCTTGCGGGTTTCAATCCACGCCCCCCGCGAGGGGGAGCGACACACCGGCAAAACGGACCACGGCGGCTCCGCACTGTTTCAATCCACGCCCCCCGCGAGGGGGAGCGACTATACCGCGGCGGACGTGGTGGAGATATCGCGCCAGTTTCAATCCACGCCCCCCGCGAGGGGGAGCGACCCACCGGCCAGGCCGCGGTGTTGTGCTCCGGACTGTTTCAATCCACGCCCCCCGCGAGGGGGAGCGACTTCCAGGTGCCGACTCAGGTCGGCGTACCGGCAGTTTCAATCCACGCCCCCCGCGAGGGGGAGCGACCCCACCGGTCAAGGCCAAAATCTCTACGGTCATCGTTTCAATCCACGCCCCCCGCGAGGGGGAGCGACCCCCGGCGTCGCCCAGGCTGCGGCCGTAGATGCGTTTCAATCCACGCCCCCCGCGAGGGGGAGCGACTCCACGGCCACCAGCTCTCCGTCTACCACGTCAGCGTTTCAATCCACGCCCCCCGCGAGGGGGAGCGACACATATTCCCTGGGGCTGGCGATCAATTTGCGGGTGTTTCAATCCACGCCCCCCGCGAGGGGGAGCGACGCCACGGCGTCATCATTAACTACGGCGTGTACCTGGGTTTCAATCCACGCCCCCCGCGAGGGGGAGCGACAACCGGCGGATGATATGCCAGGCATCAAAGAGCAGTTTCAATCCACGCCCCCCGCGAGGGGGAGCGACGGGACCTCAATCAGCCCCCGCCGCAGCGCCCAGAAGTTTCAATCCACGCCCCCCGCGAGGGGGAGCGACTCACGTCGGGGGGAGGGGGGGGCTACCAGAGGCGTTTCAATCCACGCCCCCCGCGAGGGGGAGCGACGCCCGTTCCCACTATCGCTGATCCGATTCCCATCGTTTCAATCCACGCCCCCCGCGAGGGGGAGCGACCCACGCCCTCGTTGCCATCGCCCTCCTCCTGGAAGTTTCAATCCACGCCCCCCGCGAGGGGGAGCGACTTCAATCTCCGTGTTCCCAGCCACCAATTTCAATGTTTCAATCCACGCCCCCCGCGAGGGGGAGCGACACCCCTGCCCGCCGGATGGCTCGAGCCACATCCCACGTTTCAATCCACGCCCCCCGCGAGGGGGAGCGACTTCGTGTTTTCGTCGTCCTCCACGTCGTCGAGCAGTTTCAATCCACGCCCCCCGCGAGGGGGAGCGACTTCACGTCGGGGGGAGGGGGGGGCTACCAGAGGCGTTTCAATCCACGCCCCCCGCGAGGGGGAGCGACTGGAGTTCGCAGTGCTCTGGTGGAGGTTTGGAGGATGTTTCAATCCACGCCCCCCGCGAGGGGGAGCGACTCACGTTGTCCCGGATTTCGGACACGGTGCCTAAGTTTCAATCCACGCCCCCCGCGAGGGGGAGCGACTCGAAATGGTGGCCGGGGTCCACAATCTCACGTAGGTTTCAATCCACGCCCCCCGCGAGGGGGAGCGACTGCCCGCCGATAGCAACAGGTTTCCGACAAGCGGGTTTCAATCCACGCCCCCCGCGAGGGGGAGCGACGGACTGGGACACCCTGGCCAACTGGGACCCGGCGGTTTCAATCCACGCCCCCCGCGAGGGGGAGCGACCGCAATATCTAGGGGCCAAAGCTCACCAACACCCTAGATATTGCCCATCGAGACTCAATCACTTGCCATAACATCCTCCAACAGTCATACAACCGCTCGTTGTGGAAGCAAAACGGCTGCGAACCCCTGGCGGAAGGCATGGTCACTTCCGGTTCGCACCTGCACCACTTCAGGCAATCAGCGGCCCTTCCAAATCAATGCTTGCCTTTGTGCCCACATGCTCCACCCGGTTTCGCCACTCGTTGCCGAGATAGTAGAAACGCAGACTGTCCCGTTCGGGATCTATCAACCCAACTAGGCGATGCTTCAACTGTTTCATCTGGGCCGCATCGACCAGGCATTCGAAGACCGAATTCTGGACCCGTTGCCCAAAATTCCGACATTGCTTTGCGACCAAACGCAGACGCCGCTTGCCGGCTTCGCTTGTCGTATTCACATCGTAGGTAATCAAGACCATCATCGCGCCTTCCTCCTGCTACGTGCCTAATTCCAGAAGAACGGGGGGTATGCGTCTAGATCCCCGCGCACATACCGGGCCAACAGGGAGGCCTGTACATGGGGGAGCAATCCAAAGGGAATGCGTTCTTTCAAGAAGGGATGGAGAATCTCTTCCTGCTTGCGCTTCTGCCAGGCCACCAACACCTCCTTTCGGGTTCTGTCATCCATCAAGACGCCGCCACTCTCCTTTTGCGTGAACCCCTTGCCGCTAATCTGCTTGCGATTGACCAACGAGAGAGCCAGCCGATCGGCCAGGACCGGGCGCAATTCTTCCATCATGTCCAGAGCCAGTGAGGGACGTCCAGGTCGATCTGCGTGCAAGAAGCCCACATAGGGATCCAGCCCCACGGTCTCCAGCGCCGAGGCAACCTCATAGGTCAGCAGGGTATAGAGGAAGGAAAGGAGAGCGTTCATGTTGTCCTGCGGAGGGCGTCGAGTACGCGCCTCAAAGGCAAATGCCTCCCGTTGGTGGAGAACCAGTTGCCCGAAGACCCGGAAGTACCGGCTGGCCGCATTGCCCTCGAGTCCGCGCAACGTCTCGACGGTTGCCCCCGCCTGGACAGACTGCAGCATCTGTTTCAAGAAGTCAGAGGTGGCCCGCAATTCCGACACGTCGACAAGCAAGGCATGGTCACGAATTGCCCGGTTGATGACGGTGCGGCAATTGGCGATCTTGCCCAGCACCATGGATGTGGCAATCGATGCACAGGCGGATTCACATTGGGAGAGTTCGTATTGCTTCTTGCGCAGCAACAGATTGCCCTTCTGCCTGCCAGTCACCCGCGCCAGAAACCGCCCATTTGGCCTGAGAAAGCACAAACCGATATTGCGTTCTGCGCATGCCCCCATAAGCGCCGGGCTCACGCCTGGGTAGTTGAAGCAGACGATGTTCTCCAGGTTGTGTAGTGGCAGGCGCATGGCTGTTGTGTCGTCCCGCTTGACCACGACATTTTCACCATCCAAGGAGAGGTAGGCTTCAGGTGTGGTGACGTAGAGGATATTCCCCAGCTTTTTCATGCGCTATCCCCTTTCGATCTGCTGGCGGATATAGGCGGAGGCCGGCATGGCTTCGCCCTGTAGACGGGGCAGGCAGATGTCCGCCAGGGAACAGGATTTGCACCCCTTGAAAGGCTTGACCTTGGGCGTGTACCCTCGCTGGAAGTAGGTGTGCATTTCCTGGGCTGCGCGACGCACCCGATCCCGCAATGCCTCGGTCAGCTCCACGGTGACACGACGGCGGACCTGACCGTAGTAGAGATAGCCCACGGGAATCGAGACGGCCAGCATTTCTTCCAGACAGAGGGCCTGGGCACACAGTTGAGCTTCATCGCTCGGCTCAAGTTTCTTCTTGCCGCGCTTGTATTCCACTGGGGCGGGCAAGTACGTACCCTGGTATCCAGGCAGGTGGACACCTTGGGCCGACTCGCTGAACTCCACCACGTCACACACACCGAAAAGCCCGAGCGAGGTCGAGGCCACGGGTACCGAGCGGGCGACGATCACCCCCTTTCGCTTTTCCGTAAAGGAGGGATCGTCCACCCGCGTGTGGAGAATTCGCCCCTCGGCGGTGAGCGCATTCTCCTGCCACTGCCGTTCGACATGGATCAGCGCCCACTGCCGGCGACAGAAGAGAAAGTGTTGAATGCCTGAAAGCGGCAGCAACTCCTCGGGACTGTATGTGGTGGTCATGGTTATCCCATGGGCTATTCGCCCTCAATGACCTCACACTTCAGTCCGGGCAATTCTCGCAAGGTGATCTCATAATCTTCAATGGAATTGGGCGTTTCCACCTTCGGCGCCACGGTCAGCAAGCGATGAACTTTCGCAGACGAGTACTGACCGTTGGGGCTGTTGTGTTCCCACCAGTAGAGCCTGTAGACTTCCATGCTGCCTTCAGGGCGGGCGGATGAAGCATCGTTGCGAAACAGGGTTCTCAACGCTTCTTTGATCGCCTGCGCGTCGTCGTCAGAGAAGCCCGTCAGGGAGGCCAGTTGTGGGTTCATGCTGCCGAAGAAAACGTAGACACCATGGTCGATCCGGTGTTTCATGCCCATTGTGTCGGAGGCGCGTTTCGTTCCATCGTCTTCCCCGCTGACGCTCTTGGTGATCTGGATGCTTGTCATCCGGTCCAGCACAGGTGACACGGAGAATGCGGGATGGATCGAGACCGGGCCGCGAATGCCCACCGATACGCCCTCACCTCTTCTTCCGCCGCTGTAGGCGAAGACCTGCCCAAAGGCCCGAACATCGATCCACTTCTCACAGACTGCTTTGCGGAATTCTTTCTCGTCCTTCCACTTCGCCTTTGGGATCTCGCCCTCGGCTCGCTTGCGCAGGCTTGGATAGTCGTCCAATTTGCTGTCATCAGGTTGTACAAAGACGAGATAGCGCGGATCCATCATCAGGCGGTTTCTGATCTTCCGCTTGATGGCGACGTCTGAGATCTCGCCGTAGCCGTCGTAGTTGTAGCGGGGACGGTTACCGTTCATGGGATCGCCGTTCGGATTGGCGTTCTTGACGTTGACAATCACGGCGAAGTCGATTTTCTTGCTTAGAGTAGCCATCATGGATTCTCCTATTCGTTGGTAGAGTGTTCGTCGCTGGAATCTGCTTCAGAGGTTGCGTCGGCTCGGCTGGTGCGAAGATACTCACGTTGGCAGTGATAACCCAGCAGGAATTCGCCGCTCAAGCGTTTGTCGCTGGTGAAATCAGCGGGGTCGAACAAGGCAATCACTTCATCGATCATCTGTTCGCGCCTCCAGGTCTTCTGCTTGCCAAGCCTGGCCTTGTACGGCGCCAAAGCCAGCTCGATTGTTCTCCAAGTGCTGTACGGGCGTTCGGCGAAGCGCGCCATCAGGCGCGCGGCGTTGGTCTGGCGCTTCTCTCCAGCTTCGTTCAACGCCCATTCTTCCAGGTTGTCTGCCAAGGCGAGCAACCTGCCGTAGAGATAGTCTCTGGTCGTTCTGGTTGAGTCCAGTGCCATTTCATAGGTCTCCTTTGTGTTGTACTTTCGAAAGAGAGCACAGGCAATGCTCAGTACCTTACACCACTCCCCATCATCAAGACCTGCGCGATTCGAAGCCCGCCTGACCGCGGATTCCACTAGATCGCGGGGTAGCGGCTGGCCATCGATGATGCACGGAAGAATGCGTTCGATGGTTGCTTTGCGAAGCTTGTCATCCAGCCGGCTGCCGTATGCCACTTCGGCGATGTCGTGGGGTGCAGGTGCGCCGACAAAGGGCACCACCTGCCGGCTGGTCTTGCCGTCCTGTTCGCTTCGCACTTCTACAACTCGATAACGGTGGAGCCAAGCGCAAGATTCATGCCAGCGGTCAATTCGTTGCAGGAAATCGGAGCTGTTCAGTTCGCGATAGTAGGTCATGGCCAGACGGCCCGGGGTTGCTGAGTCCATGGCCATGACCACAATCTCGGTTGTATCGCCAAGCTCTTTGCCATAGCCTGCGATTCGCTTCTTCAGTTGCAGAGCGATCTCTTGGGCGGTGTAGGGAGGCGGCTCCTCCATGGGCAAGTCTCCCATCAAGAGGGATATGGGATCGTCGGTCGGCTTTGGGACCGGCGCGCCGGAGGTTGCCCACGCGACGACTGCCAGCTCGCCCTGCCTGTAGCCCTGCCGGCTGATGAGCCACATCAACGCATAGTGAGACTTATGCGAGACGTCCAGTCCAACACTGGCGGCCTGTTGATCTTCCGTAAAGCGTCCCCGGAACGTGAAGCCGCTGGTGTCATTGGCCGAGATCAGCTTTGCGCCATCGCCTTCCCAGCGGATGTACTTGGGGTGACTACGCGCTACAACGCGTGTGTCCCCTGTAACATAGCAAAGGGCCCTATCGTCTCTCCCGCTCAAGTAGTAGTTGATCCAGCTATCCCACAGCGTTTTGTCCCGCCAGACCCTGCTTTCGGTCTCGTCTCCTTCAACAACCCAGCGGACAAATGCCAAGTCTTGCGAATTCACAAGCGAAAATATGTCCTTGGTGTTCCTATCTCTCTCCACCTCATCTTTGGACAAGAGTTTGCCGTCATTGCCGACCAGGAGGATATGTTGATCGATCAGATCCTGCATGACCCTCCTCTTGGTTACGTACTGCAGCACAGCCTTCGCTTTGGGGTGGCCGAATTCCGAGTTGCTCCACTTGGTCAAGTCGTCGACAAAATTGCGATAGGGCTCTTGGGGATCCTTCTTGAACCCTGAAGTCACAACACCGCCCCAGTCTGTGAAATCTCCTGCCACGTATTGGAGCTTGTCACAGAGGGGATGGTTCGCAGGCTTGCTGCCAGATCTGCTGGCTGACTCTTCTGTACTGGGATGAATCGTCGTGGCGTCATCCTTCTCGGTGATCAGGCGCGCCCGCCGGAAGTTGCCTTCGCCATCGATGACGATTTCGATGTGCGCCTGGGATGTGATGTGACAAATGGGAAGCAGGGGCCGCTGGTCGTCCTGATGGCTGTACCCGATGCTGGATTGACAGTTGTCGTAGGTCTCAGCCAACCTTTGCATCCAATTCATCTTACGCGCCCTCCTCTTCTTCGTACTCCGCCAACAAGCCTTCTTCCTCGAGCCCGACCGTTGCCGGGGGGCTTGCCTCCATCGTGCGCACAACCTTCCGGATACGGGCCTCGTCAGGACGGATGAAGTCAATGACGCCTTTCACCATCCTCGGGCGCCAAAAACGGGCGTAGAGAGCGGCCTTCTCCGCACCATTTCGTGCTTCATCGGGATAGTCAAAGCCGTGGAACATCAAGCCAAAGGAGAGCTCATCAGGGTAGTCATCGTAGAACCCCTCACCTTCACCAAAGCGGCAAGGTTCGACGTACGCCTGGCATTCGCGTGTGCCCAGGAAGACATCCCGGCGTCCGCCGCGCGCGATCATGCGTTTGGCGACGAAGTAGTGTTTGTTCTCATTGCGATCTTGGATCAGATCTTCACGGTTTTCGTTCCACTCGAAGTGGGCCTGCACCTGATACTCGACGTCTGAAAGGTATGTGTAGATGGAAAGATCGTGGCCAGAACCGCCATATTTCACGGGCTTGGCGCTGCGCGTCTGGGTCTTGATCGGCTTCATCACCCTGACTTTGTCGATGATCCAGACGATGGTCGGCTTCCAGTAGACCGAACTCAAGATGCCTTTCAGCGCTTCGTAGGTGGGGATCTGATACGAGTGCTTCTCACCGCCGATCTTCGTGAGCGGATCGGTGAACAGGGCATATCTTCCCCAGACCCTGAATTCCACAGTATTCCGCATGAGTACCTCCCTCTATGCAATCAGCGTTTCCATGCCGGTCACCGGTTTGTCACTCCACCCAAACTTGTCGCTGTAGTATTCCTCGGCCAGACAGTAGATGCCCGTGCCTGATTGGACCTCCTTAATCGCTCCGCTTGTAGCCAACCGCTGGAATTCATCGGGAAAGAGATTCACGGAATATCGTTGCGCTCTCCGCAGCAACTTGCGCTGCCGCGTCAGCTCTCCAGAGGCGCACAGGTCAGCGACGATCTCTTTTCCTTCGTCGCCATACGGAACCACCACACCCCGTGTCGGCGAATCGATCACGCGGAAGGCCTTGGCTGCGCTTTGGAAAGATTGTCGGAATGCCATGTCTGGAAGAGTGTGGTGAATCCGTTTAAAGGCTTCCACTGCCTGCGCGTTGACGGAAAGGAGGTCGAACAGGTTGGCGTCTCGGCCCACCGGCGAATCCGCAGCTACGTTATATCGCATGTCATCTTTTCGCTGCTCGTAGTAGAACCGATAGTATGCCGCCATCGCTTCGATCCCGATTCGATTGTTGCCGAACCGCTGGGGATCGTTTTTGTAATCCGCTAGAACCCGTTGCGCTTGGGCTGTGCCAATTGCGATATCCTGTAACCGCCCTATGTTTTCATCCTTTGGATTGACGATCCAGACACTTCCCAGATCTGGCCGTGTTCCATGACGGTTACAGCGTCCTGCCGCCTGTGCAATCGAGTCCAGTCCGGCCAGGTAGCGGATCACAGCGCCGAAGTCGATGTCTACACCTGCTTCGATTAGTTGTGTACTGACACAGATCACCCGTTCGCCCCTGCTGAGTTTGGCTTTCATCTCATCCAGCACTTTTAGGCGATGAACGGCGCACATGTTCGTGCTGAGATGATAGAGATGGACACCGGCGATCTCCTTGTCGGCAATCGCATGGTAGAGCGCACGGGCGGATTTCTTAGTGTTGACAACGATTAACACACTGCCTTTTTCCTGCAACTGCTGTTCCGCCAGAGCTGCCACCTCCTCTTCACTCCAGCCGCCGACTTTGTATCTGTCGAACACGTCAACACGCTTCAATGCTTCAAAGAGCGCCCCTTCATTCTGGATGATGCGCTGGTCGGATTGAATCGTCAGCGCGCGGTATTGGGCGTCAATCTTGTCAAGCGGCGGCTGCGTGGCCGTGCACAACAGTACAGTCGCGCCGCAGTTGTTGACCAGGAAGCGCAAAGCAACGTTCAACATATGGATGACTTTGATGGGGACAGTCTGCACTTCATCGAGGATGATTACCGAGTTGGCCAATTGGTGCATGCGCCGCGGGCTGCGTGTGCCCGCGCCAAACAACGCTTCTAGGAATTGAACCTGGGTTGTGAACACGATGGGGGCGTCCCAATTTTGGGCCAGCAGATTTTGCCGGCGGGTTTCCTCTTCGGGAGTCAGGTTGGAATGGTGTTCCAGGACCACCTTGTCCAGATAGTGACCATCTTCATCCCTGTCCTCCAAAATCCGCCTGACCTCGGCCGCGTTTTGGTCGATAATGGACGTATACGGAAGTACGTAGAAGATCCGATCCATGCCATGATGGGCAGCGTGGTTCAGGGCAAAGCGTAGGCTGCCCAGGGTCTTCGCGCCGCCGGTGGGCACGGTCAGTTGGTATATGCCTTTCGGCCTCGTCGCAAAGTCCAAGCAGGCCTGAGATACCTGACTGCGCAGTTCATCCACCTTGTTCTTATCCGGTTTCTGCTCGAATTTGTCGATCTGGCGGTTCAAGCGGGTGATCAAGGTCTCCCAGGCATGATATTGACCGTAGTTCCTCAATTCCGCATTGCCCGGCGACTCGAAATCGGCGGTGTCGAGCCTGTCAGCGTCGATCAGGCAACTGAGCAAAAAGCGGATGAGCAGGCCGACCTTGAACAGATACGTTTCCCTTGAGTCTCCTTTTTCCTCGCGCAGGCTCTTGACTCTTGTGTAGATTTGGTTGACGAGATCATCTGTGAGCAAGTCCGCCAGGGCGCTTTGGATCTCGGGAAGGTTCGCCAGCGCTTCGCTCCTGCGTGTGCTTTCGTCCCCCTTCTGCATGCGCCGGATGAAATTGTTTTCGCCGACCGGTGTCAGGCAGTCGATGAGTCCAGAATGATGGGAGGCAATACACAGCGCCAAAACCTGGGCGGCGATCTTGTCCATGGGTCCCCGGTCCCAGAGCTGCTGGTAGACCACCTGTGCGCCTGCGGTCGTGTGATCGATCTTGCCCTTGTGGGCTACCGGATCGATGTATTCTTCCGCGTCCGGGTCGATCAGGCCTTCTCCGGATAAGATGTACCGCTGGAATGTCTCGCTTGCTTTGCCCAGATCGTGTAGTAGGCCGAGCAGTGTCCCTGTCTCCTTTAGCCCAATTTTCCCGGCGAATTGACCTGCCAGTTTCGAGACGCCTGACAGGTGATCCTCGAGCGACTGCGGGACTCTATCTTTCTCGCGGATGTGAGCAACGAACTGTTTTTTCACCTCCATCACCTGGTACAGTTCACCCAATTTCCGTGCCTCCCGCTTGAGCTCCTCCCGCAACTCTACGGGCTCCAAGACCTCACATTGGGCACCCCACCCGCGTATCCATGGGAGCATCTCTTGCGGTTCGGCGATTTTGGCGCGCCAGACCAAATATCCATCCGGCTGGATGTCATCCTGCTGTTCTCGGTGCCAGCGCGTCTCGCGCACCCGTTGGGCAACACTGGGGTGGAAACGCAGCACCACCTCCACCGGTTCGGCCTCGCTGTACCAGATGCCCCAAGCATCCCGCAACAGTACAGTTGGATCAAAGTCTTCCGGGATTGCGTACTCCTCGCGCAGGATCTCCACCGAGCGCAGTCGTTCAATCTTGAACGTACGCACTTTGCCCGGCGGCTCACGCAGGCCGATAACGTGGGCAGTCTGGCCCACCGCATAAGGCTCGATAAAGTAGGGCGAAAATATGTAGTCAAAGACCCGACCATCGGGCATCTGATGGCTCACCCGGACCTTGCGCCCCGATGACCATGCTTCGGTCAGCTTCTCCAGGGCATCCAGATAGACTGGATCACGAAAAGCCGCGTCCTCATCCATCACATCGGCGGAACAGAGAAGGTGATGGCTGATACGTTGATCCAGCCGTTGCAGGGCGATCCCCAATTTACGCAGCGCCGATGCCGCATGGGGGTTCTGCTTGTCAGTGCGCGTCGCCAACAGGCGTGTTGCCAGATGAATGGCCATGATTTCATGCAGATTGAAGGATGTTTTGGTCAGGTCGGCGTTACGGTCGATCTTGAGTTTGTTGCCGTCGAACTCGTCTTCGTAGATGCTCGCCGGCAGATGATCCTTGTCCAGATATTTGGTAATCGTCGAACGATTGACGCCGATGCGGCGGGCGATCTCGGCGCGGGTCAACCCCTCAGGGTGCGCCCACAGCAGTTGCTCAATCTGCAATAGCCGCATGGCCTTCTCAGTTGCACGGCTCATAATGGCCAATCTCCTCGAACGCTACTTCTCATCTTCTGGCAAAACGATGTTGACCACCATGCGACGAAATCAACAACGCACATGATGCCAGCATGACGGTTGTGTGTTGCCAGTACGGCAACACATCCCGATGAATTGACCAGGGACGGCAGATCCGGCCGGACGCCTCCCCTTGGCCTAAGTCTGGGTGTATTTGTGGAGGGCGCTGTTTCCCGGTTGGCATCACAGACAACGGCCAGGGCGGACCTACCCAGACTTAGCGCCTCTCAGAAAGCGAGCTGAAGGGCCAGAAGGAAGTCCCGAATGTGTATACGAAGCAGGTACGACAGCGGGCATAAAGGACCGTGGCGAGCGAAAAACAGCTGCCGGCTGCGGAGAAGCGTGCCCGGACCTACGATGGGAGTTGGAATGGGTGCACATGAAGGGAAAAGCTAGATGAAACCATGACCGTGCTTGCAGGTCGCGGGGCCGGGGTAAGGAATCTCATTCAGCGGCTACTTGGCCAGGTACACGTTGCCGCGCACCCAGCCGGTATGAACCTAGCCCGATGCTGCTGGGCAGCAGCACCGAGTGTTTTCATTGAAGACCCAGGTTGCACACTTCCTGAGTCCGGATCTTCGCCTCAGACAATCTCTAGCCAATCAGCCTATGGATGGCCGAAACTACGGTTCACCCCTCGTCAAACATGACTTCTCCAACCGATTGGACCGATTGTACATTTGATGGTCGGTTTGCGTCAATCGCCGCATTTCGCCATGGCAAACGGCGGATCAGGGGAGAGCCGCAGAGCCATGCGAGCCCTCCCTGACCGCGTCGCCTGTCCAGAAAAACCTCACCAATCGGCCACACTGCCGTCGTCGTGGTAGAATTCGCCGCCCAGCTCCTCGGTGTAAGGGACGGTCCGGGCTGCGGCTTCCTCGTCGACCTCGATGCCCAGGCCCGGTTGGGTCGGCAGCTCGATGTAGCCATCCACTACCTGCCACGGCTCCTGCAGCAAGCCATGGCCCAGCCCCTGGTCCACCTGCTCCTGGGCCAGGAAGTTGGGCACCACCGCGTCCACGTGCATGGATGCCGTAAACGCCACCGGCCCGATGGCACAGTGGGGCAGGATGTGCATGTAGTAGACCTCCGCCATGTTGGCGATCTTCTTCAACTCGGTGATGCCGCCACAGTGGGAGACGTCCGGCTGGATGTAGGCCACGGCCTGTTTTTCGAAAACCTCCCGGAAGCCCCAGCGGGTCAAGAGCCGCTCGCCCGTGGCGATGGGAAAGGGCACGTGGTCCGAGACCAGCTTGAGCGCGTCCACATTTTCCTGGGGCACGGGCTCCTCCACAAACATGGGCCGCATGCCCTTGATCTCATGGCAGATCTCGATGGCCAGTGCGGGCGTCATCTTGCCGTGGAAGTCGAAGGCCAGCTCCACCTCCGGCCCCACCCACTCCCGCATGGTGTAGGCACAACGGACGAAGTGGTCGATGACCGCGGGGGGCTCATGCCCCCGCCACTTGCCGCCCGGCCCGGACTTGAAGGCCGTGTAGCCCATCTGTTGGAGCCGGTCCAGCCGCTCCCGGGCCCGCGCCAGCCCCTCCTCGCTCAGGTCCCGGATGCCCCAGTGGGCGTAAACCCGGATCCGATCCCGCACCGCGCCGCCCAGCAGCTTGTAAACCGGCACGCCGTAGTACTTGCCGGCGATGTCCCACAGGGCCTGGTCGATGCCGGAGAGCGCGGTCATGAGGACGTTGCCACCCCGGAAGAAGGCCGAGCGGTAGATGTGCTGCCAGTGGTGCTCCAGGCGCAGGGGATCCTTGCCGATCAGGTAGTCGGCCAGCTCTTCCACCGCGGCCATGGTGCTCTTGGGCTTCCCCTCCAGGGTGGTCTCGCCCCAGCCCACCAGGCCGTCGTCGGTGGTGATCTTTACCAGGCGCACCCGGGGCCGGGGAAAGAATTGTTCGATTCGCTCAATTTTCATGGCCAGACTCCGGTTTGAATCTCTTTTGGCTTGCCCTGTCCAGCGGGCGCAGCAAGCCGCGCCCCTACCGAATGGATCCCCCTACCCCTGCAGGGTGCCGTCCAGGCGGTAGCGCTGGCCGGCCCAGACGTCAAACTCCACCTCGTGGGGGCCGTAGCGCAGGCGGTGGCGCCCGTTGCGGGCGGCGTGGAGGGTCACCTCCACCAGCGCCCCATCCCGCCAGGCCAGGTCCACGGTGAGGCCGCCCCGGGCCCGCAGCCCCTGCACCGAGCCATTCCGCCAGTCGCCCGGCAAGGCCGGCAGCAGGTGGATCACCCCGGCATGGCTCTGGAGCAGCATCTCGGCGATGCCCGCGGTGGCGCCGAAGTTGCCGTCGATCTGGAAGGGCGGGTGCGCGCAGAAGAGGTTGGGATAGACGCCGCCCCCCTCCAGGGCGACGCCCGTGGTGGTGGCCAGGTTCAGCATGTTGGCGATCATGCGGGCGGCGCGGTCGCCGTCCTCCAGCCGGGCCCAGAAGGCGATCTTCCAGGCCATGGACCAGCCGGTGCCGCCGTCGCCCCGCATCTCCAGGGAGCGGCGGGCCGCCGCCCACAGCTCCGGCGTCTCCCGGCGGGTGATCAGGGAGGCGGGGTGGAGGGCCAGCAGGTGGGAGGCGTGGCGATGGTGGTCGTCGGGGTCGTCCCAGTCCTGGAACCACTCCTGCAACTGACCATGACGGCCGATCTGGAAAGGGTAGAGGCGGGCCAGCGCGTCCTGCAAGCGCTGGCGGAAGTCCCCGTCCACGTCCAGGATCTCCGCGGCGGCGCAGCAGTGGGTAAAGAGATCCCGCATGAGGGCCATGTCCATGGTGGCGGCCATGCTCACGGCTGCCCGCTGGCCGTCTGGTGTGGTGAACTTGTTCTCCGGCGAGGTGGAGGGCGCGGTGACCAGGTGACTGTGGCCGTCCTCCAGGAGCCAATCCAGGCAAAACTGGGCCGCGCCCTTCATTAGCGGATAGGCGGTGTCCCGCAGGAAATCCAGGTCCAGCCCAAAGGCGTAGTGCTCCCACAGATGTTGGCAGAGCCACGGCCCGGCCATGGGCCAGCAGGCCCATACCGGGTCCCCCTCACCGTAGTTGCCCACCGGTGCGGACTGGCGCCAGAGGTCCGCGTTGTGGTGGGCCACCCAGCCGCTGCAGCCGTAGTTCACCCGGGCCGTCTCCTGGCCGTTGGCAGCCAGCTCGGCGATGAAGTCGAACAGGGGCGTGTGGCATTCGGCCAGGTTGGTCACCTCCGCCGGCCAGTAGTTCATCTGGGTGTTGATGTTGATGGTGTAGTTGGAGCTCCACGGCGGCCGCACCTGGTCGTTCCAGATGCCCTGGAGGTTGGCCGGTTGGGTCCCGGGCCGGGAGGAGGCGATGAGCAGGTAGCGGCCGAACTGGAAGAGCAGGGTGACCAGGTGGGGGTCGTGGTGGCGGTGGAAGCGTTGGATGCGCTCGTCGGTGGGCAGCGCGGCTGCCTCATTCTGGCCCAGGTCCAGGCTCACCCGGCGGAAGAGGCGTCGATGGTCATCCATGTGGCGCTGGCGAAGCCCATCGTAGGGCTGGGCAATGGCCTGGGCCAGGGCCTGGCGGGCGGGCGGCTCCGGGTCGCGGCCATCCAGCCCTGGCGAACGCCGATAGCCGTTGAAGCTGGTAGCAGCGCTCACGTAGAGGGTGGCCGCGTCCGCGTCCATCACCCGGAGGATGCCGGCCTCATCAGTCTGGACCTGCCCGCCCTCGGCCACCACCTGGAGGTAGACCACGAAGGTCATGCCTTCCCCAGGCTCGGTCTCCGCGTAGCGGATGGGCTGGTCGCTGGGGCGGTAGTTGGGCTCCACATGTTCCGGCGCCTTGCCCCGCAGGGCCAGGGTATCGGCCGCCGGGGCGTCCACCGTGTGGCGCAAGGGGCTCTCCAGTCGGGCCACGAAGCGCAGATGGCCCGGCCGGTCACAGGTCAGGCGCAGGGCGATGACCCGGTCTGGTGCGCTGGCGAAGGCCTCGCGGGTGTAGGTCACCCCATCCACCACGTAGCTGGCCCGGGCCACGGCGGCGTCCAGGTCCAGCTCCCGGCGATAGGAGCGGACCCCATCCCCGTGGAGCAGGTGGACGTGGAGGTCGGCCATGGGCAGGTAGGACTGGGTGAAGGGTCCCTGGAGTTGGCGGGCCAGACGGTCGGCCTCTTCGTATTGGCCGGCGAAGACGGCCTGGCGCACCGCGGCCAGCGCGTCCCGGGCAGCCGGGTTGTTCCAGTCCCTGGGGCCGCCGGACCAGAGGGTATCCTCGTTCAACTGGAGGCGTTCCGAGGGCACACCGCCGAAGACCATCGCGGCCAGCCGTCCATTGCCGATGGGCAGCGCCTCGACCCACCGGGCGGCCGGCTGGCGATACCAGAGGCGAAGGTTTGGGTCTTGCACGGACAGACTCCTTGCGGTCGGGAAATGAAGGCTGGAGGTTGTGGGGATCATTGTACACGATCTGGCCGAGGGCCCCAACCGGAGCGGGTTCAAGGGTATGATTCAGGGGCACCGGTCGGCCGGTAGGGACAGGGACCCAGAGGACTCCCCGTGCCTGTGACGGGCGCAGCAAGCAGCGCTCCTACAACGGCGTCCGATGGACGAACCCCGACGATCTTGAACTATACCCCGCCCAGCCGCCCGCCCAGCATGCTTGTTTGCCCCAAACAGCAGAAATCGTTATACTGGGCCCAACCAATCTTTAGCCATCTTGGGCAAACTACACCTCGATGGTTCGTTGTCTGCCGTTCACCCTCTCCTTCCTCACCGGTACCTGAGAGAGCAAGACCATGATGAAATCTCTGTACGACCTGTGCATCCCCCGGCCCACGATCTTCGATCCCCAGAAGCGGGACACAGTGCTCGACCTGCGCGATCTGGTTGAAGGGACCATCGACCCGGCCCAGTTCTTCGAGGAGAACTACATCACCGAGGGAATGCGCGTCCTGCTGGAACATGCCTTCCGGCGACTCGAGGGCAAATCCGACCAGGGCATCTTCAAGCTCAAGCAGGCCATGGGTGGCGGCAAAACCCACAACCTGCTGGCTTTGGGGCTTCTGGCCCGCCATCCCGAATACCGGGATCCGGTGATGGGGACGTTCTATCACCCCGACCCTGACCTGGGACCGGTGCAGGTCATTGCCTTCAGCGGACGTGAGGTGGACTACCCCTATGGCCTGTGGGGCGCCCTGGCCGAACAGATGGGCAAACTGGACCACTTCCAAGATCACTACAAGCCCCTCCGCGCGCCGGGCCAGAAGGCCTGGGAATCCCTCTTCGCCGGCAAGACCGTGCTCATCCTCTTGGACGAGCTGCCGCCCTACTTCCAGTACGCCCGTTCGGTGGCCATCGGCAATTCGGACTTGGCCGAGGTGACGGCAACCGCTCTCTCCAATCTCCTGGTGGCCATCGGGCGGCCGGCCTGCGAACGGGTGTGCCTGGTGTTGACCGACCTGGCCTCGTCCTATGAACGGGGCAGCGCCCAGATCGCGGATGTGCTGCGGGACGTGGAGAACGAAACCCACCGCAGCGCCATGACCCTGGAGCCGGTACGGCTGAACTCGGATGAACTCTATCACATCCTGCGCAAGCGCATCTTCCAGGCCTGGCCCGATGAGGCCACCATCGAGCAGGTGGCCCAAGGCTACGCGGAGGCCCTGCGCAAGGCCCGCCAGATGGACTTGACCGGCGAGTCGCCCGAGGAGTTCGCGTCCCAGGTTGTGTCCTCCTACCCCTTCCATCCGGGCATCCGGGACCTCTATGCCCGCTTTCGGGAAAATCCCGGCTTCCAGCAGACCCGGGGGCTGATTCGCCTCATGCGTATGGTGGCCGCCCGCCTCTGGAACACCGGGCTGGCCAAGCGCAAGTATCTGATCGCCGCCCACGACCTGGACCTGAACGACCAGGAGATCCGGGCCGAGATCAACCAGATCAACAGCACCCTGGAAAACGCCATCGCCCACGACATCGCTTCCGAGGGCACTGCGGTGGCAGAAAAGCTGGACGCGGAGTTGGGATCCACCGACGCGACCGACGCGGCCAAGCTCATCTTCATGGCGTCCTTGGCCAACGTGCCCAACGCGGTCCTGGGTCTCTCCATTCCCGAGATCGTGGCCTATCTGTGCGAGCCGGGTCGGGACATCTCCCGCCTCAAGGTGGATGTGCTGGACCGATTGGCCACCCAGGCCTGGTACCTCCACAGCACCCGGGATGGCAAGCTCTACTTCCGCCATATCCAGAACCTGAACGCCAAGCTGGAATCCCTGGTCAAAGCCTATGTGCCCGACCAGGCCCTGCAGGAACTGCGCGACCGGCTGAAGGAGATCTTCCAGCCCCAGACCGGTTGGTGTTACCAGCGCATCCTGGTCCTTCCCGCCATGGACGAGATCGAGCTGGAACAGGACCGGGTGACCCTGGTCGTTGTGGAGCCCTACGCCGGCGGCCAGGGGTTGCGCCCGGAGTTGCTCCGGTTCTACGAGGACACCCCCTGGAAGAATCGGATCGGCATCCTGACGGGATCCCGCAACACCTACGCCCTGCTCATCGACGTGGGCAAACGTCTGAAGGCCATCCAGCACATCCTGGAAGAGCTGCGCGCGGAGGGCACGCCCGATAGCGATCCCCAAATGGTCCAGGCCCGGGATCTGGCCGACCGGGTGCGTCAGACCTTCCACTCGGCCGTCCGCGAGACCTTTACCAACCTCTGGTACCCCATCGCCAACGGCCTGATGGGCGCGGGTTTCCTCATGCGTTTCGAGGGCAACCGCTACGACGGAGAGGACCAGATCACCGCCCTGCTCAAGGAGAAGATGAAGTTCATCGACCGGGTCTCGGGGGACAATTTCCGCAAGATGGTGGAGATGCGGCTCTTCACCCAGCAGAGCATGAAGTGGGGCGAGATCAAGCGTCGCGCGGCCACCACACCGGCCTGGCCCTGGCACCGGCCCGATGCCCTGGATCGCCTCAAGGACGAATGCCTCTACAAGGACCTGTGGCGGGAGGAGGGCGGCTTCATCAACAAGGGGCCGTTCCCCCAGCCCAAGACCACCGTTTCCATCCAGGAGCTGAGCCGGGACGACGATACCGGCGAGGTGCGCCTGCGGGTGAAGCCGGTCCACGGCGACACCATCTACTGGGATGTGGGCGCGGAGGCCACCACCGCCTCGGCCCGCCTGGAGGGCAACGAGCTGACCACCCGGGAACTGCGGCTTTCCTTCCTGTGCGTGGACTCCACCGGCGTGCACGAGACCGGCGACCCGGTGACCTGGACCAATCGCATCACCCTGAAGTATCGCATCTTCCAGGACGGCGCAGACAAGCGCATGGAGCTGCAGGCAGCGCCCCCGGCCGCCATCCGCTACACCACCGACGGCTCGGATCCCAAACACCTGGGCGCGGCCTACGACGGCCCCTTCATCATTCCCCGGGGTGCGCCCCTGGTCCTGGCCTACGCGGAGCGGGACGGCATCGGCTCGGAGGTGTTGCGGGTGCCCATCGACTGGGAACGGGACGAGGACGTGAAGATCGATCCCGTGCTCCCCGCGGTGCTGCGGCGTCGCCTGAGCTTCCAGACCACCCAGGAGACCTACCAGGCCCTGGAGATCTGGAAACGCTACCGGGCCCAACCGGCCGGACCCACCGTCACCATCGACGGCGGCTCGTCCCAGGAGTGGGTGGAGCTTACCACCCACGAGAACAAGATCCTGGAGGTGCCGGCCCTGCGCACACTGCTGGACGCCCTGCGCGACATCCAACGGGAAGGCCAGGTCAAGCTGGAGGTGACGGCACTGCATTTCCCCACCGGCCAGGACCTGTTGGACTGGGTGGCCCACGTGCGCACCGATCTGCAGCCCGGAGAGGTGCGCCAATGAGTGGCTCCACCACCACGGTCAACCCCTGGACCCTGGTGGCCCGCTCCTTTGGCTTCGACCCGGAGGAGAGCCGCCACCACTTTGTGGTCTACATCCCCCGAGGCGCACAGCGCGAGATCCAGATCAGCGAACACCTGAGCTGGGACGAGCGGACCGGTTCCAGCCCGGTGACCACCGGCCAGGCGCCGGACGGCCAGATCCGGGCGGTGTTGGCCCGGCCCAAGTGGGACGCCATCGCGGACGTGGTGCGGGTGGAGTTCAACCGCCGCCTGAAGCGCATGGGCCTGCGCACCGGAAGCTGGCGCCTGGGGCCCAACCTGGTGCGCCGGGAGATGGGCAAGGAGCTGGTGCTCCTGGTCTGGGCCATCGAGGACGCGGACCCGAGCCTGATCCCCAACGCGATCGCCAACTGGCAGGGCCTCTACCCCGAGGAGCGCTGGTGGCTCTACACCCAGACCGCGGCCGCCACCGGCCACGGCCTCAACGATCGGGGCAAGGGGTGGCGCAAGGCCGTCCGCTACGCGTTGACCGAAAACCCGGTGACCACCGATTCGGTGGCCCGGCCCACCATGCCCGAGTTCTACCGCCGGGCCGAGGCCGGCCCCCAGGCCCATTTCCTGCTGGAACGGGATGCGCCCCCCGACGACCTGGACGCGGATCTGCTCGAGCCAGACCCTGATCTGACGCAAGACGAGGAGGACGACCGATGACCCCCGAACCCCTGCCCACCCGAACCGCCGCCGGGCCGGCCCCGGATTGGGCCCAACGGCCCACCTTCATCGAAACCCAATTCCCCGTGGCCAAGCTGAGCGCCGAAGCCTACAAGGAACGCAGCGCCGGTGCGAGCCAGACGCTGACCGGGCTGGGCAAATGGTGGGGGCGCAAGCCCCTGGTGCTGGTGCGCGCCGTCCTGCTGGGGTTGCTCCTGCCCACCACGGATGACCCCAAAAAGGACATGGAGATCTTCCTGAAGCTGATGACCATGGACGACGCGGGGCTTTGGCGGCGCAAGGACAAGAACATCCCCGGCAAAGCCCTGCTGGCGGAACTGAGCAACATGCCCCCCTCGGTGCGCCGCCGCTTTGCCGAACAGGACAAAGCAGGCAACTGGACGCTGAAACGCCTCTCCCGCGAAGAACGCGAAGAACTGCAACGGCTGGTCTTCGCGCGCCTGCCCTACGCCGAAAAACTGCGCTACTGCCGCCGCCCGGAGCAGATCGAAGGCCCCGCGCCCGACGCCTGGAACGAGATCAACGCCCACCTGGGCACCCACGCCCACAGCCTGCCCGAACTGGTGCAGGAACTGGGCGCACGCCGCTTCGGGCACCGCCCGCGCGTCGGCGACGCCTTTTGCGGCGGCGGCAGTGTGCCCTTTGAAGCCGCCCGCCTCGGCTGCGACGTCTACGCATCCGACCTGAACCCCGTGGCCGCCCTGCTCACCTGGGCTGCGCTCCACATCGTCGGCGGCGGGGAAGACGTGGCCGAACAGGTACGCCGGGCGCAGGAAGAAGTCTTCCGCGCCGTGGACGAGCAGATCACCGCCTGGGGCATCGAGCACAACGAGCAGGGCTGGCGCGCCGACGCCTACCTCTACTGCACAGAAGCCCGTTGCCCCGAATGCGGCTGGCTGGTGCCGCTCGCCCCCAACTGGGTGATTGCCGAAAAGTACCACGTGGTTGCCGAACTGGTGCCGGATGAAGCCCACCGCCGCTTCGAGATTGAAATCCACGAAGGCGTGAGCGAGGCACGGATGAAAGCCGCCAAAGCCGCCGGCACGGTCAAGAACTCCCGCCTGCACTGCCCCCACTGCGGCGTGGACACCCCCATGGACGTGGTGCGGCGCAACTTGCGGATGTGGGAAAACGACGACCTGGTACCCCGCCCCGACGACGTGTTCCAGGAACGGCTTTACTGCATCCGCTGGGTGGAAACCTGGGTGGACGAGCAGGGGCGCGAGCAGACCCGCCGCCACTACCGCGCGCCCACGCCCGCTGACCTGGCGCGTGAAGCCAAGGTGCTGGCGCTCCTGCGTGAACGCTTCCACGAATGGCAGGCGAAAGGCTACATTCCCAGCCGCCCCATCGCACCGGGAGACAAAACTGACGAACCCATCCGCACACGCGGCTGGACCTACTGGCATCACCTCTTCACGCCGCGGCAGTTGTTGGTGCATGGGTTATTTTTAGCAACAGCATTCAGAAACCATAAATTTGGACCAGAAGCATCAGTTGGCATCCTTTTGTCTGTGGGTTATGCAGCAAATTGGAATTCTAGATTGTCTCAATGGATTCCTAATATCGCACGCAGTGGTGGCATAGGTTCGATCGCACAAAGTTTCTACAATCAGGCCTTGAACACTTTTTATAACTATGGTGTGCGGCCGACAGTTCCTTTAGGTGGTTCCCTGTGTCGCAATTGGTCTGGCTACAGCATTTTAACTGAAAAGGTTGTTTTTCCATCAGATGCTAGCAACCAAACAGTAGAATGTTCTTTCTGGATCACCGACCCGCCTTACGCCGACGCGATCAACTACCACGAGTTGAGCGAGTTCTTCCTGGCCTGGTACGAAAAGCACCTGCCCCGCCTCTTCCCCGACTGGTACGCGGATTCCAAGCGCGCCCTAGCCATCCGCGGCGACGACCCGGTCGCCTTCCGCCAGAGCATGGTGCAAGCCTACCGCAACCTGACCGAGCACATGCCCGACGACGGTATGCAGGTGGTCATGTTCACCCACCAGGACGCCGCCGTCTGGGCCGACCTGTCCATGATCCTCTGGGCGGCCGGCCTGCGCGTCACCGCGGCCTGGACCATCGCCACCGAAACCGACACCGCCATGCGGGAGGGTAACTACGTGCAGGGCACCGTCCTGCTGGTCTGCCGCAAGCGCACCGACCAGGCGCCTCTCTTCCTCTACGAGGTGGCCCCCCTCATGGAACAGGAGGTACGCCGTCAACTGGACACCATGGCCGCGCTGGACAACGCCAGCGAGCCCCACTTCGGCGACGCGGACTACCAGTTGGCCGCCTACGCCGCGGCCCTGCGGGTGCTCACCGCCCAGCCCATCGAGGACATCGACCCGGCCCGAGAGATCCGCCGGGTGCGCGGGCCGGACGAGGAGAATCCGGTGGAGACCCTCATCCGCCAGGCGGTCAAGATCGCCTGCGATCATTTGGTGCCCCACGGCCTGGACGCGACCCGGTGGAAACGGCTGGATCCCATGGAGCGCTTCTACCTGAAAGCCCTGGAGGTGGAATCCCACGGCGAGTACCGCAACGGCGTCTACCAGGAGCTGGCCCGGGGCTTCGGCGCGGTGGACTACACCCAGTTCCTGGCCGACAGCAAGGCCAACCAGACCCGGGTCAAGACGGCCTCTGAGTTCGGCCGCCAGGGTCTTCGCTCGGATGGCTTCGGCAACACCCTGCTGCGACAGGTGCTCTTCGCGGTCTACCTGGCCGTGAAGGAGGACGACCCCCGGGCCGGCTTCAACTATCTCAAGACGGAGTTGAGCAACTACTGGGAAGTGCGGGAGCGGCTGCTCATGCTGTTGGACTACCTGGCCGGCCTGCGGCAGGTCTCCCACATGACCCACTGGCGTAAGGACGCAGAGGCAGCCCACATGGTGGCGACCCTGGTGCGCAACGATCATCTCTAGTCCAAAGCTTCCTAGATCCCATGATCCAACGCTTCTCCTCTCGCCGTCACCCTCTGGATCGCTCCTATCTGTGCCGCCGCCTGCAGGGGGCCCGGGCCTACGACCGCATCGCGGGCTACTTCCGCTCTTCCCTGCTGGAGATAGCCGGGGAGACCCTGGAGTCCGTCCAAGGTCCCATCCGGGTGGTGTGCAATTCGGACCTGAGCCCCCTGGATGTCCAGACGGCCCAGGCTGCCAAACTGGCCATGCGCCGGGAGTGGATGAGCCATGGGCCGGAGCGCCTGGTGGAGCCGCCTCACGACGGCCCGGCCCGGGAACGCTTTGCCCGGTTGTATCGCTTCCTGTGCGAGGAGAAGCTCCAGGTGCGGGTGCTGCCCAACCACGCCTTCGGCCTCATCCACGGCAAGGCGGGGGTGATCACCCTGGCCGACGGTCGCCAGGTGGCATTCCTGGGCAGCACCAACGAGACCCGAGAGGCCTGGCGTCTGAACTACGAGCTGCTGTGGGAGGACGATTCACCCGAGGCAGTGGCCTGGGTCCAGGAGGAGTTCGACGCCCTGTGGGGTTCCCCCTACGCTTTCCCCCTGGCCGAGGCAGTTGTGGAGGACATCGGCCGCCTGGCCCGGCGTCGGGTCCTCTACCAGGTGGACCAGTGGTTCGAAACGGCGCATGAGGCCGAAGAGCCGTTCCAGGCCCCGGATCCGGGGCCGGCCGTGGTGGAGAGCCCGGTCTACCGCCGGGAAAACGGGCTCTGGCCCCACCAGAAATACTTCGTCAAGCTGGCCTACGACGCCCATTACGGTCCCTGGGGCAAGGCCCGTTTTGTGTTGGCGGATCAGGTGGGGTTGGGCAAGACCCTGCAGTTGGCCCTGACGGCCTTGCTCATCGGCCTGAGCGGGGAACGCCCCATCCTGATCCTGGCGCCCAAGACGCTCTTGCGCCAGTGGCAGGCAGAGATGTGGGATCTGCTGGCCATGCCGTCCGCGGTGTGGACTGGGAAAGTGTGGCTGGATGAGCAGGGGGTGGAGCACCCCTTCCCGATTCGACGTTGTCCGCGGCGGGTGGGTCTTGTCTCCGCGGGGTTGATCACCCGTCGCTCGGCCATCTGCCAGGATCTGTTGAGCCTGGAGTACGACTGTGTGATCCTGGACGAGGCGCACCGGGCCCGGCGTCGCAACCTGCATCGCCCCCAGGAGAAGGTCGATCCCAACAACCTGCTGCGCTTCATGCAGGAGATCGCGCCCCGCACCCGGAGTTTGTTGCTGGCTACGGCCACCCCGGTCCAGCTCCATCCCATCGAGGCCTGGGATCTGTTGGACGTTCTGGCCCGAGGGGACGATTCGGTGCTGGGCAACGAGTTCAGTTTCTGGCGTCGCTATCCTCTCCGGGGACTGGCTCTGGTCATGGGGAGTGAAACACCGCCCGCCAACGAGACGGAGCTCTGGGAGTGGGTGCGGAACCCGTTGCCACCCAAGTCCGAAGGGCGGCTCTTCGAGCGCCTGCGCCGGGATCTGGACCTCCCCGACCAGGTGGCCGTCGCGCCCGGGGATACCTTCGACAGGCTGCGACCGCCTACCCGCCAGCATCTACGCCGCTCTCGGGATGATCTTTTCCGCCTCCACAACCCATTCATCCGCCGTATTGTGCGGCGTACCCGGACGCAATTGGAGCAACAGCGGGATCCGGAGACCGGGGAGCCCCTGCTTCAGCCCATCCAGATCCGGTTGTTCGGCGAGGGGGAACACGAGGCGCTGCTCTTGCCTCCTCACCTGCGGGAAGCTTATGAGCTGGCCGAGATGTTCTGCCGTTCCCTGGGCGAGCGGATGCAGGCCAGCGGCTTTCTCAAGACCCTGTTGCTGCGGCGGACGGGGAGCTCCATCTACGCGGGGCAGCAGACGGCCAGGCGCATCCTGGATGGCTGGCAGGCGCTGGAAGCAGAATGGGAGGAGGACGAGGAGGAGGACGGCGAGGAGACCTCCCTGGCCCGCTCTCTCACGCCTTTCGAACAGGAGCTGCTGCGCCGTTTTCTCAAGGCCCTTTCCATCCCCCATGAGGAAGACCCCAAGTACGCGGCCGTGCGCCGGTATCTGCTGGAGTACGGCTGGCTACATCGAGGCTGCATCATCTTCAGCCAGTACTTCGATTCCATCCGCTGGCTGGCCGAGAAGCTGACCCAGGAACTCCCTTCAGAGGTCATTGGGGTCTACTCCGGTCCCCAGGCTTCTGGTCTCTATCTGGGGGGAGAGTGTACGCCTCGGCCTCGGGAGGAGATCAAGCAGATGGTAGCCCGGCGGGAGATCCGCCTGCTGCTGGGTACCGACGCGGCCAGTGAGGGCTTGAATCTACAACGGCTGGGATCCCTGATCAACCTGGACCTTCCCTGGAACCCGACCCGCCTGGAACAGCGAAAAGGCCGCATCCAGCGCATCGGCCAGGTGTACAATCCGGTCTACATCTGCAACCTGCGCTACAAGGATTCGGTGGAGGACCGGGTTCACCAGCTTCTCTCTACACGGCTACAGCACATCTACGGGCTGTTCGGCCAGCTTCCCGACGTGTTGGAGGACGCGTGGATCGCCGCGGCCATGCAGGACATGGAGCAGGCCCGGCGGATCATCGACAGCGTGCCCCAACAACACCCCTTCGATCTGCGCTACACCCAGTACCAGCCCATCCATTGGGAATCCTGTGCCCAGGTCCTGGCCCAGGACGCCATTGCCGCCCGTCTGCGCCAAGGGTGGGGGTGAGCGCGGCGCACAAAGAGTCCGCCGCTTCTCTGCGCGCCCACACCCACGGAGGTGGACTCAAAGGGGTCCGAGCGGGCCTATGGGCATAGAATCCATCCGGGCGCGGCGGCCAGGAGGCGCTCCAGGAACCGCTGCCCGGCCGTCTCCAGATCAGCGGCCAGGTTGAAGGTCAACGTACGCACGTGGATCTCGCCGATCACGGTGTCCAGGGGTTGGGCTAGATCGGTGGGGTAGATCAGGACCGCGTGTTGGCAGCCCAGGGCCTCCGCGTAGGCCACTACCTGCTCCACATCTCCCGTGGCCGGGCTGCGGGGGTCCTTGTACTTGGTGTCCAACACCATGACTGCTTCGCCCGTGTCCAGCCTGCGCAGCACCAGATCGATCTGGAAGCTCTGATTTTGCCCTTGGCCAAAGGCGATCCGCTCCTGTGCCTGTACCTGCCATCCCAGGGGCAGGTGGGCCTTGAGCCATTCGGCCACAAAGAGCTCGAACAGGCGGGCCATATCCACCAGGAAAGGCATGATCTGGCGATCCCCTACCCGGTGGGTGGGGCCGCTCTGCTCCAGGAAGAAGCGACTCAGGGCGTGCAGGGGATGATAGTCCTGGTTCAGGCGGTGGTAGCGACGATTTCCACAGGCATTGGGGTGGACAGGCCGAAATGTGGTCATGGCCAGAAGGCCTCGATACGCGTTGCGCACGGTAGGGAGCACCCGCTCGCTGCAAATGCCGCTGCTGAGAATGCGCCAGAGGGTGTAGGTCAGGATCTGGTTGTCCTCGATGTCGGCTGTATGCTCCTGGAAGTCACAGGGGAGGCTCACGTCCCAAGGCCGACGCGCCATTTGGCCGATGTCCAGGCTCCCCCGGACGTAAGACAACCGCTGGTGGCAGGAGAGGTAGGTCCGGTGCAGGCCCTTTTGCAGGCGATCCAGCACACGCCGGGCCAGGATCAGGGCCAGCTGTTCGTAGAACGCCTCTAGCGCGGCCACGCCGATCAGCTCATCCAGGAAGTGGAAGCTCTTGATCCTGTAGGCATACTCCCACATGCCAAAGAGGCTACGCAGAGGCACCTTGGGCTGGAGACGGAAGGCAAGATCGGCTGTCAAGGGGATGAAGCCTACCCAGCTCTGGGCAGTGATCCGCCACTGGTGTTCCGTGCGGAAGCTGGGCGGCTCCACCTGGATCTGGTCCCTGTATCTCTCATCCAGCCGTTGGGCTTCCTCATCCGAAAGGGCTTGAACGGGCAGCAGGACGGAGTCATGCTCGGTCAACGTCACGATGTGAGGGGCCTCATGCATTGGGGAGTACCTCCCGTTGGATGCGCTCCCACCGGAAGGCATCGACCTTTTCCGGCTGGTCGAAGAAGTACTCCTCCAGGTAGGGTTCGATCTCCATGCGCCAGATGTCTTCGAGCTGGGTACTCAGATCTTTGCGCAGGAAATAGCTGATGCCCACCGCATAGTGGCGGTCGCCGATGGTGTTATTCAACCGGCGCAGGACCTGGATCAATCCGTCGACAGGGAAACCCGTTCCCTCGCGTTGGTGGTAGTAGCGCAGAAGTTGCTCGTCCGGCCACAGGGCGAGGAAGGCAAACCGGCGGCGCAGGGCATGGTCCACCAGGGCAATGGAGCGGTCGGCGGTATTCATAGTGCCGATGATGCGCACGTTGTCGGGGATACGCAGTGTACCTCCACCGGCCAGTGGGATCTCCCGGTCGCGGTACTCCAGGAGATACATAAGTTCGCCGAAGACCCGGGCCAGGTTTGCCCGGTTGATCTCGTCGATGATGAGCACACTTTTGCCCGTGCGTTCTCGGGCCCGGACGATGAAATTGAGGAAACGCCCCGGTTTCAGGGGATAGCGCAGGCGATCGCCGTCGCTTTCTGGACGAATCCCCTGGATGAAATCCTCGTAGGTGTAGGCAGGGTGAAACTGCACCAGCTCCACAAGGCCATTGCCCCCGCTCACCAGGTAGGAAGCCAGCCGTTCAGCCAGGAAGGTCTTACCTGTCCCCGGAGGCCCATAGAGGATGGCCTGTTTTTTGCGTTCGATGGCCCTTACCCAACGGGCCAGGGTAAACTGGTCGAGGCCGGTATCAGCAACCATCTGCTCAAAGGAATACTCAGGATTTCGTTCTGTTTCATCCTCTTCATCCCCCTCGGCGCCCATATCCAGGTAGCTGTCCTCTACCGGCGTGTAGTCCACAGCGCTGACGGCCGGCGTCCCAGAGGCTTTTGGTTCTTTCCCCTGGCGAGACTGCAGTGTAGCCTGCCAGGCCGCCAGCGACAGCTCGGGAAAGGAACGACCTTGTTTGCTGACCTCTTCAAGGAGCTCCCGGTAATACCTGGCTGACAACTTGCTTGGCAGCTTGATTCCCAAAAACTGACAATTGACACTGTCCAGGCTGAGGAAGGTATACGGCCGGATCCAGAAGAGTCCCATAGTCAGGTTGAGATTCACGCGACGTACTTCCAAGGCTGCGTCGAAAGCGGCCCAGAAGGCGTCATCGTTCCGGGCATTGTCCCGCAATGCTAGACGGAAGACCTGCCAAAGTTTGGCAATGTCCCCGGCTTTGCGTTCGGCCTTACGTGAAAAGAACCAAGATGACATGTTGCTGGCTACCGGGATGCCGGCAAAATCCTCGGGTATCGGGCGGATTAGGCCGAAGAAATCCTTGATATCGGCCAGAATAGCCTTGCGGTTTTCGTCAGTGATGCCTCGGTTGAAGACGGCGTAGAAGGTGAAAGGATCAATTTCCTGGAGGGGGAAATGCCGCCCGTCTTGGTCTTTGTCCTGCAAAGAAATCATGATCCGGCCTTTTTGGCGTAGCTCTTCCAAGAAAGCAATGAGCTCCTGCTGCCTGGATTCCCACTCTTGCAGTACGTCTGCCAGTTCCTGATAGATTGGGATCCAGGTAAACATCTCGCTCATGGGTTACGCTCCTAGTTTCTGCCCGTAGCGGGTGTGCTCTCGACGAGGATACGGAAAAAGCATTTGGTTGCCGCAGAGATGCAGCGGGCGCGAGGATTCCCAGCGAAAAATCTGGCAAAACCTGCGGTTCCTGCAGTGAAGCTAGACCTGAACTCCTGGAGGATTGCCGCGAAGAGATCCCAGGCGGATGCGGGAGATGAAATACCTTCAGTCGATCTTGGTTGAGTGCCGGGTCGGGGGTCCATGGCAAAATCGTTTTCAAAATATGGAACAGAAAGGCAGGAGGGCAAACATATTGCTTACATTACAATGCCTTCAGTATAGCCAAAGCTGGAACAATCGCCAAACGATACCAGCCCCTCCCCAGCGGACAGGGCCACGCCGTCCTGTTTCCCATCCCGGGCGAATGGGGTATCATCGGGGGCAGATGCGTAAACGTGCGGCAAGCCCACGAAAGGAAGATCCATGCAACCCATCCCCACCGACTTCGCCCGGCGCATGGTGGAGCTCCACGGCCCCCGGGGCGAGGCCTGGCTGCGCGAGCTTCCCCGCCTGGTGGACGCGTGCGCCCGACGCTGGTCCCTGCAGGTGTTGCCCCACTTCCCCGGACTCTCGTACAACTACGTGGCCCCGGCCGTGGACCGGAACGGCACGCCGCTGGTGCTCAAGCTGGGCGTGCCCACCGCCGAGCTGTCCAGCGAGATCGCCGCGCTGCGCTTCTACGACGGCCACGGCATCGCCCGCCTGCTGGACGCGGACGAAGCCCAGGGTGCGCTGCTGCTGGAGCGGCTCCAGCCCGGAACGGAGCTGATCACCCTGGAGGACGACGAACAGGCCACGGCCATCGCCGCGCAGGTGATGCGGGAGCTGTGGCGCCCGATCCCCCCAGACCACCCCTTCCCTACCGTGGCCACGTGGGGCGCAGGCTTCGCCCGGCTGCGCGCCCATTTCCAGGGCGGCACCGGCCCCTTTCCCCCCGAGCTGGTGGCGCGCGCCGAAGGAATCTTCGCCGAGTTCCTGGCGTCCATGGCCGAGCCGGTGCTGCTCCACGGCGACCTGCACCAGTACAACATCCTGGCGTCCACCCGCCGGCCGTGGCTGGCTCTGGACCCGAAAGGGATCGTGGGGGAACCGGCCTACGAACCCGGCGCCTTCCTGCGCAACCCCCTGCCTGACCTGCTCACGTGGCCCCAGCCGGCCCGCGCGCTGGCCCGGCGCATCCACATCTTCGCGGAAATCTTGGAACTGGAGCGGGAACGGATCCTCGGCTGGGGCATGGCCCAGGCCGTACTCTCGGCCTGGTGGAGCTACGAGGACCATGGCCACGGCTGGGAGCCAGCCATGGCCTGCGCGGAACTGCTGGCGGGGCTGATGTGATTCCAGCCAGGGGATGAATCCCCCGGCTCCGTGTAAGCCAACCGGCTTCAGCCGGTTTGGCCCCCGCCAGGACAGATTGCAATCTGTGCTGGGCGACTGCCGCACTCCTTCCCCTGTACCATGGTTCAGGTCCCCCCTGATCCGCCGGGCGATGGCCGTCGCGGCCAGACTCGCTATGCTTGACCCTGTAATGTTACGCCGACCGCACCGATGGCGCAATCTTCGAGCAGGTCGGTGTCAGCCAGGGCCGGCATGGCCGCGCCCCAAGCAGAAGGAAGGAGTTCGCCATGTTCACCCATCCCCATGTCGCCGCGGCCGTCTTCCAGAGCCGCCATGAGGATCTGCTGCGGGAAGCCCAACGGGATGCCCTGATCCGCCTGAGCCAGGGAGAACGCCCGGGAGTGTGGCGCCGTTTCGGCCGTCTGCTGGCCCGCCGCCTGGCCTGGATAGGACAGGGGCCCAGGGGATTCCCCACCCGGCCGGCCTCCCGCGCGGCGACGTCCTCCTGGCCCCGAACGTGAAGCCCAGGCAGCTGCCCGTCCCCAGGTCACGACCAAATCTCGCCGATGGCGTCCAGCTTGGCGTCGCTCAGGTAGCCGTACCGGTTGATCCAGACGCCGTCCACCGGACTGTCTGCGACCAACTGCAGCCGGCGGCGGAAATCTTCCAGGGGGCCGTAGCCGTGGACCAGGGCGTAGATGCGGGTGCGCCCACCGGCGGCATGGAGCACCTGGTGGATCTTGCGCACCTGGGGCGCGTTGGGGATGGGGTGGGGTTCGTCGGGCGCCGGGTAGCCGTAGTGCGCCAGCCGGGTGCCCCCCTCCTCGCCGTCGGCCAGGTCCATCAGGTTCACCAGCGCCCGCACCAGCAGCGCCTCGTCCAGGCCCGGGTTGCGGGCCAGCAGGACCTCGCCCCAGAACTGGACCATCAAGGACCAGTGCATGGTGTAGAGCTTGGGCGCGATGGAAGCGCAGAAGGCACCGGCGGCGTGGAAGTCCAGGCCGGTGAGGTGGGAGAAGGGCGGCATGAAGGCATTGGCCGCCAGCTCCTTCTCCGGCCCGCCGAAGTGGCGGATGGCCTGGTGCCAGTCTCGCAACAGGTCGGTGGAGAGGGCCGCCTTGCAGCGAAGCCATTCGACCACGCCGGGGAAGCGGTTGAAGAGCTGGAGCAGGGCAAACTTGCCCCGGTCCGGGCTGGCGAACTGGGCCAGGTCGGCGTTGTTCAGCCCGCCGCCGTGAAGGTAGCGGTAGAAGCGGGCCACATCTTCCCGCATGCGGGGGAAGTCGAAGCCGTGGGCCGCGGCCCAAACCGCCACATGGTCGCCGAAATCCTGGAAGGCCTCATCCAGCTTGTAGCAAGGGTACTCGGGCCAGTCGGGCCGGATGCCGTCGACCTGGGGGTATTGGGCGAAGATGTCCCGCACCCAGGCCCGGTTGTAGGCCCGGATGGCCGGGCTGGCCAGGCTGCCGGTGTGGGCCATGCGGGCCTCGGGCAGCCGGCCGTCGGGCAGCCGGGGCAGGTCCTCCTCCCGCAGGCCGGGCGGCTGGGTGGCGCCGGTCTGGATGTAGACCTGGAGGCCGGCCTGTTTGGCCGCGGCGATGAACCGGCCGATGACAGGCCCCTCGCTTTCGGTCAGGTCGTTGGGCTCCCGGGGCTGGTAGGGGGAATCGGCGAAGTAGTCCAGGTTGGCCCGGTGGCCCGGTCCGCTGCGCAGCCAGAGGGCTTGCTTCCCCCACAGGGGGCGGTCGAAGAGGCGCACGCTGGCGCCGGCGTCGATGGGCGGCTGGTAGGAGCCTTCGCCCTCCGCGCCGGGCGCGGTGACCGAGGTGTTGCAGGCCACCGCGGTGGCGCCGGCCCGCTCGATCACATTTGCCAACACCGGTTCGATTCCCTCGTACTGGAAGAAGGGGCTCAGGACGGTGATGCCGAGGAAGCGTTTGGAGGTGGACATGGGTTGGTTCCTTTGGGGATGAATGGGTTCCATTTCATAGACCGCTCCGCCCTGGGGGCAGGGCTTTGGGCTGAAGGCGGCACCAGAAGGTCAGCCAGGGTGGGGCGATCTGGGTGAAGTGGGCCCAACTGCCCGGCGCCGGGTCCGGTTCCTCCTCCCGGGCTTCGCTGGCGTGGATGATGACAAAGCCCTGACGGACCAGCCCGTTGACCACGGTGCTGAGGGTGTGGACGTACTCCCGGGGGCCGGCGATGCGGCGATGGGTGCCGTCCTCGTCGTAGACATCCCAGGCGTCCCAGGTCGGGTTCAGATCCTGCAGGCAGGCCCCGTCCCGGTACAGATGGCGCAGGAGATAGCCTTCGCCATTCCAGGAGGCTTCGTCGATGGTCTGGGTGAAGGGGTTGGCCCATTCCATCCGGTAGAGGCCGCCGGGCCGTAACACGCGGCGCACTTCCTGGAACACGGGCGCTACCTGGGGCACGAAGTTGATGGAATACGCGTGCCAGACCAGGTCGAAGGAGCCATCGGGAAAGGCCGAGAGGTCCCGCATGTCCCCCTGCACCGTACGGATCTCCAGGCCGTAGTGGGCGGCGGCCTCCTGATCCCGGGCCAGTTGAGTCTCGGAGAGGTCGAAGACGGTGACCCGGGCGCCCAGCAGGCCGAAGGCGGCCGACTGCTGGCCTCCGCTGGCGGCCAGACAGAGGACCTCCAGTCCCTGCACCTCCCCCATCACGCCGTGGGGATCGACCCGTTGCCGCGCCGTCCGGGTATCCAAATCCAGCCAGGGCTGGGTGTAGACCACCCGGGCCTGGGCCAGCTCTTCCCAGCGGGCTTTGTTGTATGCAGCCAGTTCGTCCATTGCATGCCTCCTTGGAAAATCCACTTACGCCTGGGTCACCGCCAGCCGCCGCCGGGGCTCCCGCACCCACAGGGCCAGCAAGGAGGAACCCACCAGGGAGACGGCCAGGGCTACCCCGAAGAGTCCCTGGTACCCCACCACAGTGGCCAGCCAGCCGCCCACGATGGGGGCGGCGGTCACCAGGGGAGCCAGCAGGGTGTTGGTGAGCCCAATGTAGGTGGGCCGGTCTTCCGGAGGACAGAACTCCAGGATGATGTTGAGGCCGGACACGGCATCGGCGGCGATGTACGCGCCCAGCAGGAAGAAGGGCAGCACCAGCCATGCAGCCGAAGGGGCCAGCCAGACGGCCAGCACCGCCACCGACATGGCCAGGGAGGCGCCGGCCAGCACGGTCTTGTGGCCCCGCCGATCCCCCACCACGCCCCAGAGCAGGTTCATGATGGCCTGGCCGGCCACCAGGACGCCGGTCAGCAAGCCCACACCCCGCCCATCGACCCCAAAGCGCTCGATGCCGTAGACCATGAAAAAGCCGCCAGCCATGGTGCCCAGCTGGACAATGGAGCGGCTCAGCAAAAACCGGCGGTAGTTGCCGTCCCGGCGCAGGATGGCCGGCAGCTGGCGCAGGTAGTGGCTCAAGGGTACCCGCTCCTTGACCGTGGTGCTGGGGGGTTCCCGGGTCAGGATCAGGCCGCACCAGGAGATCATCACCACCACGAAAGCCAGGCCGAAGAGCAGGCTGAAGTTGCGGGGAAAGGGAAAGCTGGCCAGGATGCGCCCCACAAAGTAGGCGCCGATGATGCCCAACAGGGCGCCCAGGCCGTGCCCCAGGCCAGACCAGATGCCGCGACGCTGGACGGGGATGACCTTGGCGATCATGTCGAACCAGGCGGGCGTGGCAAAGCCGGCCGAGGCCGCCGCGGTGACCAGGAAAAGGTAGAAGAGCAGCAGGGTCGCCGTCGGCCGGCTCTCCGCCAGCCAGTACAGGGTCAGGGCGATGAGGAGGTAGGGCACCCGTTCGCCCAACCCGCCCACAAAAGCCACGAAGGGCTTCTTATAGCGGAGGCGCTCGGAATAGTTGGCGATGAGGAGCTGAGGCAGGTAGAAACCCAGGGTGAAGATCGCCGGAATCAGGCCCACCGCGATCTTGGAGTCGGTGAGCTGACTCACCAGGGCAGGCATGACCGTCTCCCGGGAGACCAGGCTCAGCCCCAGGGTGATGAAGGAGATGTCCCACAGGTTGACGAAAAAATTCCAGCGCAGGTTGGACTGTACCGGGTCTTCCCGGGCAATGCGGGCCATGGAGGGCTCGTTTCAGCGTCAGCAGGCGGGTCTTGGCGTCGGCGTCTGGCTTCATGGCACCGGCAGGGTGCAGACCTGCCGGGTGTGGGCGTCGCAGTACCAGAAGCGGCCATCCCACAGGGTCATGCCGTGGGGCTCGGGGTACGGCTCCGGGATCTCTACCCGGGCCAGGTGCGCGCCGGTGCGGGGATCCAGGCGGTAGATGGCCCGGTGGTTGGTCTCCACACACCAGAGATGGTCCCCCTCCCAGGCCAGGCCATGGGGGCGATTGCCCGGCGCCGGGATCTGGTGAACGACCTGAAAGCCGTCCACATCCACCTGGTAGATGGTGGCCGTGGGCGGGTTGGCGATCCAGAGGCGTCCTTCCCGCCACTCCAGCCCGTGGGCGCCGGTGCGGGAAGCGCCCGGCGAAGCGAAGGTGGCCAGGGTGGCGCCACTCTGGCGGTCCACCTTCAGGATCTCCCGGCTGTAGGTGGACGCGATCCAGAGGGCGTCGCCGCTGTCGGTGATGCCGCTGCCCCGATCCGAGGCCGTGGGCAGGGTGAGCAGCACCTGTCCGGTGTAGGAGACCAGGTCCACCTGGCCAGTGGCCTGGTCCAGGATCCAGAGGCCGTCCCTGGTGGCCTGCATGCCGTTGGGCTGGGGGCCTGGCGCATCGAAGACGATCTCCACCGAGGGCGAGCGGGGCTGGGGCATGGTCGCATTACCCTTTCATGCCGGTGAGGGCGATGCCCTGGACGAAGAGGCGCTGGCCGAAGAAGAAGACGATGAGCACAGGCAGGAGCACGATGAGGGAGACGGCCATCATGTAGTGGAAGTCGATCTGGCCGTAGGCACCCCGGAACATGTTCAGCCCCACCGCCAACACCTGCTTGTTGGTGTCCCGGATGTAGATCAGGGGGAAGAGGAAGTTGTTCCAGTTGCCGATGAAGGCGAAGATCACCACCGTGGCCAGGGCCGGCTTGGAGAGGGGCAGGATGATGTTCCACAAAATGCGCCAGGAAGAGGCCCCATCCAGCCGGGCTGCCTCGTCCAGCTCGTGGGGGATGCTCATGAAGAACTGGCGCAACAGGAAGATGAAAAAGGGCCAACCGAACCAGGGCGGCACCATCAACGGCAGCCAGGTGTTGTTCCAGCCCAGCTTGGTGAAGAGCACATACTGGGGGATCACCGTCACCTCGTAGGGCAGGAGCATGGTGGAGAGCACCAGCACGAAGAGCACATTCTTGCCCCGGGCCCGCAGCCGGGCAAAGCCGTAGGCGGCCAGGCAGCAGGAAACCAGGTTGCCGATGATGTTGTTGGTGGTGATGATCAGGGAGTTGCGCAAAAAGAGGTTGAAGGGCAGGTACGCCGTCCATCCCTCCCAAAAGTTGCTCCACTGGGGCGGATTCGGAATCCACTGGGGTGGGTAGACGAAAATCTGGTTGGGTGGCTTCAGGGCCGTGGAGAGCATCCACAACAGGGGCAACATGAAGAGAAAGGCCCCCGGCAACAAGAGGGCATAGCTCAAAGCCGCCCCCACCAGGCGCCGGGTCCGCTTCCGCTGATACCAGGGGGTGGTGACCACAGGCCGCCGGGCCTGCCCCTGCTCCGTGGCTAACAGTTGACTCATGAGATCCAACTCCGCTCGCTTCTGTGACGTCTTCTCCTGCCAGCGCCGGTGCGCCCGCCATCGCCGTCGACCGGCGGCTGGCCCGCTTTACCGTTCGCCGCCTTCGTAGTAGACCCAGCGCTTGCTGCCCCAAAGCTGGAGCAGGGTCAGGGCCAGGATGATCAAAAACAGGATCCAGGCCAGGGCCGAGGCGTAGCCCATCTTCAGGTACTGGAAGGCCGCCTGGTAGATGTAGTAGACATAGACAAAGGTAGCCGTCCCAGGGCCTCCCTGGGTCATCACCAGCACATCGGTCAGGATCTGGAAGGAGTTGATGGTGGAAATGACGATCACGAAGAAGAGCACCGGCGACAGCATGGGAATGGTCACGTGCCGGAACTCGTGCCAGGGGTTGGCCCCGTCGATGCGGGCCGCCTCGTAGAGGGAGACGGGGATCCCCTGCAGGCCGGCCAGGATGATGATCATATTGGCGCCGATGCCCCAGGTGCTCTTGAGGATCAGGGCCGGCAGGGCCCACTGCTGGCTGGCCAGCCACAAGGGCCCCTTGATCCCCACCAGGGAAAGCAGGTAGTTGACCAGCCCCACCTGGGGGTTGAAGAGCCAGATCCAGAGGATGGCCACCGCCACGCCGCTGGCGATGGAGGGCATGTAGTAGACCACCCGCAGAAGGGTGGTGCCGGGCAGCTTCTGGTTCAAGAGCAGGGCCACCACCAGGGCGCCCAGGGTGCCCAGGGTCACCGCCCCAAAGGAGTAGTAGAAGGTGTTGTAGGTGGCCGTCCAGAAGAGCTCATCCTCGAACAACAGCTTGCGGAAGTTCTCCAGCCCCACCCACTCCAGGGTGGTCAGCCCCGTCCAGTTGGTGAAGCTGAAGGCGATGGAGGCCAGGACAGGCCCGCCGGTGAAGAAGATCAGGCCGATCAGCCAGGGCGCAATGGCGATGTAGAAGTCCACCTGCTCCCGCTGCTGTAAGGTCAAGGGCTTGCGTTGAAGAAGGGCGGATAGGGTCTGCATCATGTCACTCGGTTGGTGTAGCGTAACAGGTGACAACGTGACACGTGACGGACGTGACAACGTAACAGGGTAACCCGGTGACGTATCACACTGTCACGCCGTCACGCCGTCACGCCGTCACGTATCACGCTGTCACGCCCGTCACGTCCTCACGCTAGGAACCCTGCAGCCGTTTGGCGGCCTCTTCCAGGATGGGAGTGCCTTCGGTGATGATGGCCTCGATGGCAGCGTCCACCGTGGTCTCACCGTTGCGCAGCAGGTCCCGCTGGCGGTTCATCACGTCCAGGATCTCGCCGCCGGCCAGGGTCTGGTAGGGGCGGTCGGTGATGGCGTAGTTGTCCAGGGCCTCCAGGAAGTACTGGGCGTGCTCCGGCGCCGCCTCAGACTGCAGCCAGGCGTCGTAGGCCTCCTTGCGGGCCGGGCTGCCTCGGCCCGTCTCGCCCCACATGAAGCGCATGCCGTCCACCGAGAGGTATTCCCGCAGGTACTCCCAACCGGCGTCGGGGTGCTTGCTGTCCCGGGTGATGCCAAAGCCGCTGCCAAAGGAGCCGGTGCCCCGGCCGCCGGGCCCCTGGGGCCAGGGCGCCACATCCCAGGCGAAAGGCGCAAAGCTGGCCAGGGTGGGGGTGTTCCACGAGGCGGTGTTGTCCATGGCCACCCGCCCCGAGATCCACGGCCCCTGCTCAAAGGCCTGGGACTCGGCCGGGCTGGGCGAAGCCTTGTGGACGTGGATCAGATCCACCCAGAACTGGAGGGCCTCCCGGGCTTCGTCCGTGTCCAGCAGGATCTGGGTCTCGGTGTCGTCCATCAGCCGGGCGCCCCACGGGTAGAGCATGGAGCCGTTGCCGCCGTTGCCGAAGTCCGGCAGGTCGCCGGAGAAGCCCCACTGCTGCTTGTCCGGGTCGGTCAGGGCGATGGCTGCCTCCAGGAAGTCGTCCATGGTCCAGTCCGGGCTGGGGTAGTCCAGGCCGGCCTCGTCGAAGAGGTCTTTGTTGTAGCCCAAAATCAGGGGGCCGTGGTCGTAGGGGATCTCGTACTGCTCGCCCCGGAACTGGTAGAGGCGCAGGGCCTCCTCCCAGATGCCCTCCACGTTGAACTCCTCGTCGTTGTCCACATAGGACTGAACGCTGATCAGGATCCCCTCGAAGTTCCAGGGGAAGGCATAGCGCCCGTGGACGTAGATGATGTCGGGCAGGGTCCCTGCCGCTGCCCACGTAGGCACGATCTGGTTGTGGTCCGCCCACGTGTTGTAGGTGGACTCGATGCGCACGTTGGGGTGTCGCTCCTGATACTGCCGGTCAAACTCCTCCTGCCGGGGGCGGAAGGCGGCCTCCCAGTGGTGGCCAAAGGTCAGGGTGATCTGTTCAGCCGCGGGCTGGGCAGCGGATTCTCCGCCACTGGCGGGTGCAGTGGTGCCGGCCGGGGCACAGGCGGCCAGGGTCGCCAGGCCCGCGGTGGCAGCCGTGATCTGCAGGAATCGCCGCCTGGAAAGATGCTTGTGCTGCATGGACTCCTCCTTGTTGGTGAACTTTTACTGGTGTGCTCAGGTGAAGAGATAAATCAAGACGCCACGCCCAAGGATGGCGAATTGACCGGGTACAGTCTGGCGTAAAGACCACGGCAGAAATTCCGGGTGCCCTCTGGACGTGCTACCTCTGGGGGGGGATACCATGGACGAATTTCTGCCCGGATTGACCGGATAGGGAGGCCAACGAACTGGCGATCTATCAGGGCAGAAATTCGGCAGCAAAAACGCTGACGGGGGCCTGGGGACGAATCTCTGCCGGAACAGGCTGGCTGATATCGGACTTTGGCTTGATGAGGTTCGGCTTGATTGTTTGGTCCAGGGATGGTATGCTTACCATATGCTATTATACGCCGTGTCCAATTGAATGTCAAGTAGCATTCCGGGGGGGAGGTTCCCTACCAGGAGGCCCCCCAGATCCACCCAACGGCGCTGGAGAATCGAAGATGGCCACCATTCGCGATGTTGCCGAACGTGCCGGCGTGGCACCCATCACCGTTTCCCGGGTACTCAACAACTCGGGCTATTTCAGCGAGGAGACTCGACGGCGGGTCGAGAAGGCCGCGGCCGAGCTCCAGTACGTGCCCAACCAGTTGGCCCGCAGCCTGCGTTCCAACCGCACAGACACCCTGGCCCTGGTCTTGACCGACATCACCAACCCCTTCTGGACCACCGTGGCCCGCGCGGTGGAGGACACCGCGGCCACCCAGGGCTTCAACGTGATCCTCTGCAACACCGACGAACAGGAGGAAAAGCAGCTCCAATACGTCTCGGTGCTACTCCGCAAGCGGGTAGACGGCTTCCTGCTGGTGCCGGTAAGCCACAACGTGGAACCCATCACCATGATCCGACAGCAGGGCGTGCCGGTGGTGGTGCTGGATCGGGATATACCAGAGCTAGAGGCGGATGTGGTGCGCTGCGCATCGGAGGAGGGGGCCTACGAGCTGATCCGATACCTCATCGGCCTGGGGCATCGGGACATCGCCGTGATCACCGGGCCGGAGGTCGTCTCCACGGCCCAGGAGCGGGTGAACGGCTATCGGCGGGCGCTAGCGGAGCACGGCCTGCCGGTGAACCCGGAGCGGATCTTCTTCGGCAACTACACGGTGGAGAGCGGCTACGAGCTGGCCCGTGGGGTGCTCCAGCGCCAGCCCCGCCCCACCGCGCTCTTCGCCGGCAACAACTTCATCGCCATCGGCGCGCTCAAGGCCATCCGCGAGGCCGGGCTTCAGGTCCCCCAGGACATCTCCCTGGTCAGCTTCGATGACCTGCCGCCCACCCTGGTGGTGGACCCGTTCCTCACCGTGGCGGCCCAGTCGCCCTACGAGCTGGGGCGCCAGGCCACAGAGCTGCTGTTGCGGCGCATCGCCGAGCCAGAATCGTGCGACTGGCAGAAGATCGTCCTGCCCACCGAGCTGGTGGTGCGGCGGTCATGCCAGGCGGTGGCGGGAGAGAGATTGGGGGATTAACAGGTTGGGCATCGGGCGAATGCCCGTTTGAACGCAAAAAGCGCGGAGTGGGCCTCTTCGGAGGCCCACTCCGCGTTGAAGTCGTGAACTACCCCATTTCTGGCGCAGTATTTCCGTCCGGCCGGATCAGCCGTGGCCCACGTAGATGGTCTTGGTGCGGGTATAGAACTCGATGGCGGCCTGCCCCTGCTCCTTGAAAGTGTTGGCGCTGGAGTGCTTGAAACCGCCGAAGGGAGCCTGCAGGGCCAGCCCGGTGGTGGGCTCGTTGATCTTGACCACGCCCGCTTCGATGCGGTTGGCGAACTGGAAGGCCCGCTGCAGGTTGTTGGTCACGATCCCCGCGGAGAGGCCGAAGCCAATGGCGTTGGCCTTCTCGATGGCGTCGTCGAAGTCCCGGGCCCGCATGATGCCGATCACCGGGCCGAAGATCTCCTCCTGGGCGATGCGCATCTTGGGCTCCACGAAGTCGAAGACCGTGGGCTGCACGAAGTAGCCGCCATCCCGGGCCCGGCCACCGCCCGCCAGCAGCTTGGCTCCTTCAGACTGGCCGATCTGGATGTACTCCAGGTCAGTCTGGAGCTGATCCTCGCTGACGGCGGGGCCCATCTGGGTGCCGCTCTCCAGGCCGTTGCCCACCTTCAGGTTGCGGGCCGCGTCGGTGAGGGCTTCCGCGAACTCGTCCGCGATCCCCTCCTCCACGATGACCCGGCTGGTGGCGGTGCAGGCCTGGCCCGTCACCCCGAAGCCGCCGGCCACGGCCAGCTTCACGGCCAGATCCAGGTCGGCGTCATTCAGGACGATCATGGGGTTTTTGCCGCCCATCTCCAGCTGCACCCGGGTCAGGTTCTTGATGGCCTTTTCGTAGATGCCCAGCCCCACGCTGTACGAGCCGGTGAAACTGACGCCGTTGATGTCCGGGCTGGTGACCAGGGTGTCCCCCACCACCCGGCCGGAGCCGGTCACGTAGTTCACCACGCCTTTGGGAATGCCGGCCTCCACCAGGGCCTCCACCAGCAGCAGGCCGATGTGGGGGGCAAAGGAAGCGGGCTTGAAGACCACGGTGTTGCCGTAGACCAGGGCCGGCGCCATCTTCCAGGCGGGGATGGCGATGGGGAAGTTCCAGGGGGTGATGAGGGCGACCACGCCCAGGGGCTCCCGGCGGGTGTAGAGCAGCTCGCCGTTGACATTGCTGGGCAACACATCGCCGCCCATGCGCCAGCCTTCCCCCGCGTAGTACTTGAAGATGTCCCGGGCCCGGGCCACCTCGCCGGTGGACTCGGCCAGGGTCTTGCCCTCCTCCCGGGTCAACGCCCGGGCGAACTCGTCCTGGCGGGCCTCGATGATGCGGGCGGCCTTCTCCAGGATGGCGCCCCGGGCCGGCGGCGGAGTGTTGGCCCACTCCCGGGCTGCCTCCCGGGCCGCGGCGATGGCCCGCTGCACGTCCTCCTGGGTGGCGGAGGGGAAGGTGCCGATCACGTCGTTGGTGTCCGCCGGGTTGCGGTTTTCGAAGGTGGCGCCGTCAGAGGCGTCCACCCATTCGCCGTTAATCAGGTTTTTGAACTGCTGCATGGCTATGCTCCTCACCTGTTCTTTTCTTATTATCCATGGCTCTACTGCACAAAGGTCAAATCAGGACGCTGACCCACGCAGATGAACGATAAAGCTCAGCCGCCCGCCGGAGCGCCAGCGGAGGCGGGTCAGCTGCAGCGAGTGTTAGGCGGTGTCTTCCTTTTCCGATTTGATTGCTCGGCGCCGGATGCGCACGGCTCCTGGAGTAATCACTGTGAAGGCTTGTTCCATCTCGCCGCCGTGCGCGGCCAAGGCGGAGGCCACAATCTCCGCCTTGCGGATTGGCGAGATACCAGCCAACCGAATCAGAATGACCCCTCTTGTCACCCGCCCCTGACGAAACACAAGCTCGCCGAAGTCTTTGTCCGCCGTGAGCAATATAGCCTCTTCTCGGTTCGCCAAATCCAGGACAACGTCGTCGGAAATTCCCGGCTCCATCTCGGCAACATACCATACCTGATAGCCGTTTTGTCGCAGCCGCTCTACAATGGGGCGATCCACACTCTCGTCGGCCAGAATCTTCACGCCGGCACCTTGATGGGATAAACTACATCGGCTCTTAACGCCTCAGCGGCAAAGGCGAGAGCCGCTTGAATCGCCTCACGGGTTAGCCGAGGGTGCGCTTCCAGCAAATCTTCCACCGTCTCGCCAGCTGCCAACTTCTCCAGAATGAGCTCTACCGTAATACGAGTGCCGGCGATTACTGGCTTACCCATCATAATAGATGGGTCTGAAACAATCCACTCCGTTTTCATTTTTCAACTCCTCATTTGTCGAAAATGTAACCGCCTAACGCAGATTCAGGTTATTCTCTCTTGCATTTCTTTGCGCCTTTGCGTTCAAAAATGTCCTTTTTCAGGCCACCGTGTTTTCCAACACCGTATCGCCGATGGCGATGCGGATGAGGTCGCCGTGGGCCAGGGTAAAGTCGTCCGGTGGGACGATGCCGGTACCGGTCATGAGCAGCGCACCGGCCGGGAAGTCCAGTTCCCGGTAGAGGTAGTCCACCAGCTCCTGGAAGGGGCGCTTCATGTTGCTGGTGGCCGTGTCGCCGGCGAAGACCACCTCCCCGCCCCGCCGGATCTCCAGGCGGATGGTGAGGTCGGTCAGGTCGTCCGGAGTGGCCACGTGGATGCCGGGCCCCACCGCGCAGGAGCCGTTGTAGGTCTTGGCCTGGGGCAGGTAGAGGGGATTTTCCCCCTCAATGTCCCGGGAGGACATGTCGTTGCCCACGGTGTAGCCCACGATCTCGCCTTGCGCGTTGATGACCAGGGTCAGCTCCGGCTCGGGGACATTCCAGCGGGTGTCCTGGCGAATGCGCACGGGCTGGCCATGGCCCACAGCCCGCCAGCCGGCGGACTTGAAGAAGATCTCCGGCCGGGCGGCGTCGTAGACCTTCTCGTAGACGTCGGCGGTGGTGGATTCGGCCTTGCGGGCCTCCCGACTGCGCAGGTAGGTGACCCCGCTGCCCCACACCTCCTGCTCGGGCTCCACGGGGGGCAGCAGGTCGCCAGTGGCGGCCTCGCCGGGGGGCAGGGCCTCCAGCACGGCCAGGAACGCGCTGCGGGGCAGGGTCAACAGGGCGGATAACTTCAGCCCCCTGGGCAGAAACCGACCATCGCGCGCCCAGCGCGCGCCGTCTGGTGTTCGATGTCGCGTTAGATACATGGATCTGAACTCCGTTTTTGGCGTCTATGGTTATTTACGATGGCGAATCCCCAATCTTCAATCTTCAACCCCTCCCCCTCACACACTCCTCAATCCCCGCTGACGCCGCCACTCCTCGTACTCGGCCAGAGTCTGCTCATCCGGCGGATAAACGCCCAGGATGCTGGCGCCGGCGGCCACCTTGGCCTGGATGAACTCCTCCAGCCGCTCCTGCTCATAAGCGGCGTGGGCTACCTCCTCGGCCACCTGGGCCGGGATGGCCACCACGCCCTCGCCGTCGCCCACCATGATGTCGCCGGGCATGATCAGCACCCCGGCGCAGCCGATGGGCACGTTCATCTCCACCGGGTGGTGGATCTCGAAGGAGGTGGTGGCGTGGGCCGCCTTGACGTAGGCCGGGAAGTCCAGGGTCTTGAAGCCGGGCGTATCCCGCAGCGCGCCGTCGGTGACCAGGCCGGCCGCGCCCCGCACCTTCATGCGGGTGGCCAGGATGTTGCCCAGGGTCGCAGCCCGGGTATCGCCGCGCGCGTCGATGACCAGCACGTCATCCTTGCCCACGGTCTCGACCGCCAGCCGCTGGACATTTTTGGTGTTGTCGTAAAGGGTATCCACCAGATCCTCCCGGGCCGGTACATAGCGCAGGGTGAAGGCGTAGCCCACCATGCGCAGCTCCGGCTGGAGGGGGTAGAGGCCGGGGAGGAAGGTGTTGTGGAAGCCCCGTTTGATGAGCTGGCTGGTCAGGGTGGCCGTGGAGACGGTGCGCAGCTTGGCCAGGGCTTCGTCGCTCAGGGTGACAGGACGGTGGGATTGGGCCATCGCTCAGTTCCTTCTGGTACAGTCTGGCGTAAATACCACGGCAGAATTTCGGCGGCACTACCTCTGCTGGAAACCATCGGCGAATTTCTGCCGGGATTTACTAGTGGCAATCCAGGTTGAGATGAACAGGCTCATTTTACCACAGGCCGGCGCGGATGCGGGTGTCTGGGACGTCTCGGGTGTGCCCGGCAGTGGTCGGTGCGGTCTCCAGACCCCACAAATGCCGGTCCCGCATGGATACGGGACCTACGCCTGGGACCAGGCGCATGGCGGGGGACCGGCGAGGGGACGGGGGGCAGAGGACGCCCCCCGTCGTTCAATCCGCTCAGGGGTACTCCACGAAGCCGGTGCGGTTGCGCTCCACCCAGTCCCAGTTGATGGGCACGCCCAACCCCGGCCCCTGGGGCACCGGCACGTGCCCCTTCTCGTCGATGGCGTCCAACGCGTCCCGGTAGCCGTCGCCGTAGAGGTGTTCCGGGTGGCTGGCGGGCGCCTTGGGATGGACCAGGCCCATCTCGTAGTAGTTGGTGTTGCGGATGGCGGCCATGCACTGGCGCTGGGCCGGCCCCGGCCCGTGGAACTCGATGTCGATGCCCAGGGCTTCACAGGCGTGGGCCAGCTTCATGACGCCGGTGATGCCGTCGTAGCCCACGTCGCCCCGCACGAAGTCGGTGGCGTCGGCGATGACGAAGTCGATGTGGGGCTCCAGGGAACGCACGTGCTCGGTCTGGAGCAGGGGTGTCTTGATGAGCTGGCGCAGCTTGCGGTGGGCGAACTGGGAGATGCCGCCGTCCCGGTAGGGGTCCTCGTACCAGAAGAAGCGCTCCTCGTCGCACGCCCAGCCCACTTTGAGCGCGTCGCCGAAAGTGATGTACTCACAGGCGGGGTCCAGCATCAGGTCCATCTTGCCGCCCACCCGCTGGCCCACCGCGTGGACGTTGGCGATCTCCTGCTCGATGGGCGCGCGGCCCCAGCCGTGGATCTTGAAGGCGGGGTAGCCCATCTCCAGGCACTGCTCGGCGAAGTCGGCGTACGCCTCGGGGCTGGAGAGGCCGTCGGGCTGGTGGTCGCCGTGGTAGGTGCTGGCATAGCAGGGCAGGCTCTCCTTGTAGCCGCCCAGCAGCTTGTAGATGGGCGCGTCGTAGTACTTGCCGGCGATGTCCCACAGGGCGATGTCGATGGGCGCCAGGCCGATGCGGGCCACCTGGCGCAGGGCCCGCTTGACGTCGCTGTAGATGCGCTCCCGCTCCAGCGCACTCTTGCCGATGAGGTAGTGGACAAAGCGGGGCAAGGTGGAATACTCGGCCTCGCTGCCCCCGGCGTACTCGCCCACGATGCCCACGTCGGTGAAGATGCGCAGGATCTTGCCCCGGCTGACCACCTTGCCCCCCGGCTCGTAGACCAGGTTGAAGCCGTTGTAGTCCTTGCCCATGTTCTCCAGGGTGTACTCGTACTCGTGGATCTCGATCTTGGTGATCTTAGGATCGGCCATGGGTTCCTCCTCCTTTGTGGATCGTGCTTTGTGGATCGTGCGGTGAATGAAAAGATGAAAGATGGTGACGTAGACATCGGTCACGCAGCCTTGCGTGACGTAGATATCGGTCACGCAGCCTTGCGTGACGTAGGCGTAGGAAACGCTCTGCCACCCATGTCCGGCCGGGCGGCCGGACCTACGGGGAGGTGCGTGAACCCGCTGCGCACCGCCTGATCTCTGGGCGCATTGACGCCTCTCATTGCTGGCGGGACGGGAGTTGCCCCTACCCCGTCAGCGGGGGCGTGGTGTAGAGCAGCCGCCCGTTGACCCGGATCTCCACATCCACCAGGTATTTCTGGAGCGCTTCCGTGTTGGGCGTCATGCCCAGGCCGGGCCGCTCCGGCAGCCGGATCAGGCCGTCTTCGTCCAAGGAGATGTGTTCCCGGGTGAGTTCCACGGCCAGGGACTTCAGCTCCACCGGGTATTCACAGATCAGGTCCTGCTCCAGGCCGGCGTAGGGCTGCAGGGAGGCGCTCAAAGCCAGGTGGGAGGTGAAGGTGTGGTTGACGTAGGTGACGCCCCGCTGCCGGGCGTAGTCGGCCACCTGTTTGGCCACGGTGATGCCGCCGATGCGGCCGGCGTCGATCTGGATGTAGCCGATGCCCGCGTGGTCGATCATGTGCTGGGCCATGTGGAAGTTGTGGCTGCCTTCGCCTCCGGCCAGCTTCACCGGGCCAGCCTGGGCGGCCAGGCGGCGGTAAGCGTCCAGCGCACCGGAGACGAAGGGCTCCTCCAGCCAGGTGGCCTGGCACGCCTGGAGCGCGGGCAGGCGCAGGGCGGCCGCGTCCACGTCCTCCTTCCAGACGGTACCGGCGTCGATGAGGAGGATGCCGTCCTCGCCCAGCCCCTCCCGGGCGGCCATGAACTGGTCCGTGTCGTCCTGCACCGTGCCCAGGCCGATGGGCCCCCAGCCGAACTTGGCCGCGCGGTAGCCCAGTTGCCGGGCCTTTTTCCCCTTCTCCAGGGTCTCCTGGGGCGTGTCGCCGAAGAGCATGGAGGCATAGGGAAGCTTGGGGTACGCCCGGGGGTAGCCCAGCAGCCGGTAGACCGGCTCCTGGAGGCGCCTGCCCAGCAGGTCCCACAGGGCCATGTCGATGCCCGAAAGGGTATGGTCGGCCTGGAGCAGGTCCATGCTGTTGGCCCGCACCAGGTTGCCGATGCGTACGATGTCGTCCGCGCTCTCCAGGCGCTGGCCCAGCACCGACGCCTGAACCGGCTTGCACGCGCTGTGGGACATGGGGCAGACCAGGCTGGCGATGGAGGGGAGGGGAGCCGCCTCGCACTCGCCCCAGCCCACGTAGCCGCCTGCAGCCACCCGCACCAGCAGGGCATCCTGGCTGCCGTCGCCGATGTCCAGGATCTGGGGCATGGAAAGGTAGAAAAAATCGACCGCTTCAATCTGCATGGCACCTCCTTTTGACCCTTTTGCCCCCAGGCGAATGCAGGAACAGCGGCGGCGCAGCCCGGCATGTAGGGGCGAATCATGATTCGCCCTACCGCCTACGAAGGGGTGGCCATGTCCTGTAGGGATGGGCCGCCGGGCCCGCCCGCCGTCGCCAGTCGCGACAGGAGACCGTTAATGATACGGGCGCAGCCGCTCCACCGCGGCCCGCAGCCGCTCCGAGACCTCCGGGGGGACGCCGGGGTTGAAGGGCGCGCTGCCGTCGCCAGGGTCGATATCGTCGAAGCCGCTCAGGCGCATGGCCTCCACCACCGCCGAGTAGTTGTAGGCCCGGCCGTTCATGAAGCGCACTTCCTCCAGCTCGTTCAGGTCCGCCTCCACCTGGCGCGCGGTCGCGTAATCCCCCCGGCGCTGGGCGTTGTTGATGGCATCCGCCGCCCGCGCGCAGAGCACCGCGGTGCCCGAGGTGTGCCCCCTGGCGCCCAGTTCCGCCGCGGCGGTGCTGCGGTCGCCGATGCCCCAGATGACCATGGCGCTGTCGCCCACCCCCTGGATCATGGGGGCCACGTCCTCCACGCCGGTGCCGATTTTGACGCCGATGAAGTGGGGCGAGTCCTTGAGCAGCCGGATCACTGCCTCCCGGTCCCGGGGATTGCGGAAGTAGTAGAGGAAGCGCGCGCCGTACTCCTGCCCATAGCGCTCGCCGAAGGCCATGAACTCCTGGTAAACGCCTTCCGGACTGAAGGTGCCCGTCAGGGGCATGATCAGGTAGACGTCCGGCGGCCGGGAAAGGCGGGCCTGTTCTTCGATGAGCTTACCCGCGGTGCCGATGGGGTTCGGCACAATGGCGGACATGAGCACGCCGTCCTGCCCCATGGCCTGGCCGGTGACGTCGAAAATGCGTACCTGCTCCTCCGGCTCGATGTGGTGGATCAGGCTGGTCCCTGCCACCGAGATGACCCGAGGGCGGTTGTTGTCCAGGTAGTTGTGTTCCATCAAGTAGCGGACATTTTTGGCGTGCGCGTCGTAATCGATGCGGCCGTTGCGGAAAGGGATGATGGGAATGGCCGTCACCGAGTTCAGCGCGTCCAACAGGGTGGGTGTATCCATGGAATGGTTTACCTCCTCAAATCTGTAGATCAACTCCCAAACGCTTAAAATTGCAGTTCGGCCAGGGCGATGCCCTGCTCCCCGGCCACGCTGTAGAGCAGGATGACCCGCTCGCCGTCTACAAAGATGGCCGGATCCCGCAGCTGGCGGGCCGGCTCGTGGATGGCTCCCCGGCGGGACGGCTCCAGGGGCAGGTGTCCGCCCTCGTACTCCCGCTCTGGCTCCAGCACCACGGTCGGGGGCGAGGCGCGCCAGGTCATCCAATCGGGCGTCAGGTGGATGTGGGCGACCAGGATGCGCTCCGGGCAGTCGCCGGCCCGGGAGTAGAAGACGTAGAGGTCGTCCCCCCGCAGCAGGAGGGCCGTGTGGCGCATGTGCTCGTCGAAGAGCACGGGGCCCTGCTCGAAGCCGGTGAAGCCATCCCGGGAGCGGTAGAAGATGCCCGGCATGCCCAGTGCATAGACATGATCCCGCCAGCGGAAGACCCGGAAGTAGCTGCTGCCCAGGATCTCCCGGCCGGAGGTGAAGTGGATGCCGTCCTCGGAGGTGGCCACGAAGCTGCGCTGCCCCCCCAGGGTGGGGAAGCGCTGAGTCACCGCTTCCTGTCGGGCCACATCCGCCGGCAACGCCGGGCCATGATAGTACATCATGATGCGCCGGTTGGCCTCGTCCACGTGGACGTCGGGCGAGGCGATGTGGCCACGGCACGGCGTCTGGGCCAACTGCAGGGTACCCGGCCGGTGGATGCGCCAGGGGCCGGCCAGGTCATCCGCGTAGGCCAGGCGGATGTACTCGCCCTGGTGGTGGGCGAAGTAGAGGTAGTAGCGCCCCAGGGGATTGGGCAGCCAGTCGGGCACCCGGATCAGGGACGGGCCGTTGATGTTGGTGCCGATACTCTCGTCCAGGGCCGGCGTGATGATGGGGCGGTCCAGGAGGCGTCGGGCCACGATGGTTGTCAGCAAGGTGCTCCTCCTACGGCTGAAGATGGCCCAGCCGGGCCGCCATGGCCTGGGCCTTCAGGGCCAGCTCCGAGGCCAGGAAGCAGTGCTCCTGACTCATGGCCGTCTCGGTGCGGTGGAGGATGTCATAGATGAGCTGGCGGCCGTAGGGCAGGTCCACGTCCCGGCAGTCGATGTACTCGGTCTTCTGGTTGTCCACCAGGAAGAGGTGGTCGCCGCCCGGTCGCCCGGCCACGTCGATGTTCTTGCGCACTTCGATGTAGCCGGCTGAGCCGATGACGATGAGGCGGGTGTCGCCCCAGGTGGCCAGGCCGTCGGGGGTGAACCAGTCCACCCGGATGTAGCCGGAGCAGTTCTCCCCCCGCACCATGCAGTCGCCGAAGTCCTCGAACTCCGGGTACTGGGGATGCTGGAAGTTGGCCACCTGGGCGGCCACGATTTCGGCCTGGGTGGAGCCGGTGAAGTAGAGGAACTGGTCGAACTGGTGGGAGGCGATGTCGTTGAGGATGCCGCCGTATTTCTCCCGCTGGAAGAACCAGGGAGGGCGAGTCTCGAAGCGGGCCCGATGGGGTCCCAGGCCCACCGTCTGCACCACCTCGCCGATGGCGCCGGCCCGGACCAGCTCCGCAGCTTTGACCGTGGCCCGGTTCTCGAAGCGCTCGCTGTAGCAGACCGAGTAGATGCGGCCGGTCTCGGCCTGGACCCGGCGCACCTCTTCCAGTTGCTCCAGGGTGGTGAAGGCTGGCTTGTCGCTCATGTAGTCCTTGCCGTGGCGCATGACCTGGATGCCCAGGGTGGGCCGGTCGCAGGGGATGGCCGCGCTGATCACCAGGTGAATGGACTCATCCTCCAGGATGGCCTCCGGGCTAGAGACGGGCCTGGCCTGGGGGTAACGCTCGCCGTACTGCTGCATCAGCTCGGGCTCGGCCGCGTAGTAGGAGACCAGCTCCGCGCCGGCCCGCAGCAGCAGGTTGGTCTGGCCGTAGATGTGGGGGTGGTTCATGCCGATGGTGGCGAAGCGAATGGTGGGTTGACTGCTCATGATGCTTCTTTTCCTCCCCGGTTCCATTCCTGGAACCAGCGGTCACGATATGGGATTTGGATGCCGAAAAGTCGGAAGGCGTCGTCCTGGGGCCGGTAGCCCACCAGCTCCCGGGTAGCGGTGATGTCCATGCGCTTGAAGCGGTTGTCCGAAACGGCCTGGAGGATGGCGAACTGGACGTCGGGCGTTTCAATGCACTGGACGAAGAGGTGGTTGAGATCCCGTGGGCTGACATAGGCGCTCAGGGTGCGGGCATCCGGATCCTGGATGGTCCGGTTGCCGCCGTAGCCGCCCACCCGCACGGCTATGCTGGAGAGGCCCTCGGCATAGGCGAAGTAATGGGCCGTAGCCTCCCCAAAAATCTTGCAGACCGCGTACATGTTCATGGGCTTGGGGGGCATCTCCGGCCGGGCCTGGACGTCCAGGGGGTAGCCTTCGATGGCCTGAATGCTGCTGGCGAAGATGACCCGGCGACAGCCCTGGTCTTTGGCGGCCCGGAAGATGTTGTAGACCGCTTTGACGTTGTTGTCCAGCAGGGAAGCGTAGAAATCGGCCTGGGGCGACGGATCCGCGGCCAGATGGAGCACCGTGTCGATCCCCGCGCACAGGCGCTGGCACGCCTCCAGGTCGGCCAGATCCGCCGCGACGAATTCGTGGCGGCCGGGATCGCCCACCTTCTCCGGCCGCACGTCCACCAGGCGAAAGTCATAGCGATCATCGGCATAGGCGCGGAAAGAAGAGCCGATCCGCCCACCGGCGCCGGTTAACAGTACTTTCCTCACAGTCTGTGCTATCCCTTTCCAGGATGGAGGCCGCAACGCGGCCCCGTGATCGGATTGTCATCAGGAGAAGATGGCCGGTCTTTGCCGGGCCAGCCGGGCTCAACCAGAGCCAGCGGCCATGTCCAATTGCTCAAGCCAGCCCTTCAACGTCGCGGCATCCCGCAGAAAGTGGGCCGGCTCATCCTCCTGGACGAATTCCAGAAGCGCGAACATGGGCCGGTCCAGGGCCGCGGCCCGGGCCAGGTATTGCAGCCAAGCGTCGGCCCGTTCAGCCAGGGGCAGACGCTGGCCACTCTGCTCGTGCCAGCTAAAGACGTGGAGGCCGCGCAGCCAGGGTGCCAGGAGCTCCAGCCCGGCCAGATTCTCCGCCACCATGGAGCCCCGAGGAGGCTGCCAGTAGGTGCCCACGTTCGGATGGGCCACTTCCTGCAACAGGCGGCGCGCCGCCTCGCTGGTATCGGTCAAGGTGTTGCGGTGAAACTCGTAGACGATGGGGATGCCGGCCGCTGCAGCCAATTCGGCGATGCGAAGGGAATCCTCGATCACCAGCCGCCAGTAGGCCGAATCGGCCGTGTCAGTCCCCTGCCGGCCGGCCCAGACCCGGATCCGGGGCGCTTCCAGCTCCACGGCGGTGGCCAGCACCGCGTCGAAGGGGCCGGTCTCGTCGTGGCCGACCCGATAGTAAGAGCCGTATGCGGCCACCTGCAGGCCGGCTGCCGCGGTCAACCGGCGCACCTCACGGGCCCGTGCCAGGTCGCCGTGGGGGACATGCACATCGCCGCCCCACTCGATCCCGGCCAGCCCGGCCTGGGCTACCAACTCGACGATGGCTGCCGGTGTGAGTTGCCGGAAGGTGATGGAAACCAGGCCCGGCAACAGGGGAGAAGTCGTTTCGGTCATGCGGATCACTCACTCAGTTTGATTCACCTGGAAAGCAACCGGTGCAGGTTTCGCCCGCTTGCCCTAGCAGACACGCCTCACGCCATGCGGGCGGCCTGCTCCCGGGTGATGGCCCAGCGGAGGGGCTCCCCGCGGATGAAGCGCTGCAGCTCTTCCACCACGATCTGTCCCATGCGCTGGCACTCCTTGCCCAGGGAGCCGGCGATGTGGGGCGTCAGCACCACATTGTCCAGGTTGTAGAGGGGCGAACCCGGCGGCGGTGGCTCCGGATAGGTCACGTCCAGCACCGCGAAGAGGTCTGGCCGCTGCTGTAACACCGCGATCATCTCCGGCTCTCGCACGATGGCGCCCCGGGCGGTGTTGATGAAGGTCGCGCCCTCCTTCATGGCCGCGAAGTGGGCGCCGGTGATCATGCCTTCCGTCTCCGGCAGCCAGGGGGTGTGGAGGGAAACCACGTCGGCCTGCCGGAAGAGCTCGTCCAGATCACAGAGTTCGGCCCCCAGCGCCGCGGCCTCGTCCGCCTTCACATAGGGGTCATAGGCCAGCACCTTCAGGTCGAAGCGTTGCAGGTGCTGGCAGACCAGGCGGCCGATCATGCCCAGGGAGATGATGCCCACGGTGCTGCCGTAGGCGCCGGGCACGGGCAGGCGGGGTGGGTAGCGCCCCTCCCGTTTGATGGCCAGGGCGTGCTGCCAGCCCTTCTTCAGACAGAAGAGGATCTGGGAGAGGGTGTATTCGGCCACGGGCACAGCATTGGCCGCGTAGGAGCTGGTGATGGGGATGCCCCGGGCCCAGAAGGCGTCGGTGACGATCCGCTTGATGGAGCCGGCGCCGTAGAAGACGGCCTTCAGGTTGGGCGCCGCGGCCAGGAAGGCTTCGTCCAGGGGCACCATGCCCCAGCCAGAGAGGATCACCTCTGCCGGCGCCAGGATGGACGGGTTCGCCCGCACGCTCTCGGCCGTCTGGGGCGGTGCGTACACATCCACCAGGCTGGCAATGGCCGCGCGCTGCTCCGGGCCGTAGATATTCTGGTAGGCGTCAGGGTTTAGGAGGTAAAGTGCCTTTAACATTTATGTATTGCCAGAACAACTGCTGGTCGCAGTTTAGCCTGCGATAGATATAGATTAGCAAATGGTCCATCACCGAATTCCATGGGCACACCGTCATCCGGCCAGCCGGCGCACTTCGGCCACCGCGCTGGAGAGGGCCGCCAGGTAGACCGAGAAGTCGCCGCCGTAGGAGATGACATTGAAGCCCAGCTCCAGCCACTCCTGGGCCTGGGCCACGCTGTTGGGCTGTGCCCCGATGCCCAGGCCATGGCGCTGCCCCACTTCCACCACTTGCTTGAGCGCGTCCAGGAAGCGGGGGTGGTGGAACTGGCCGGGGATGCCCATGGACTGGGTCAGATCGAAGTGGCCCACCCACAGCACGTCTACCCCCGGGGTGCTGGCGATATCCTCCAGGTTCTCCAGGCCCTCCACGCTCTCGATCTGGCAGATGATGGTGGTGTTCTCGTTGGCCTGGGCCATGTATGTCGGGGGATCTACGGCCTGGAAATCGGTGTGGGCGTTGCCCAGGATCACGCCCCGGTCGCCCAGGGGAGCATACTTGGCGGCATGGACGATGGCCCGGGCCTGCTCCCCGTTGCGGACGTTGGGCACCATGATGCCCAGGGCGCCGAAATCCAGGGTGCGGGCAATGAAATGGTACTCGATTTGGGGGATGCGCACAAAGGGGGCGAGGGGCGTGGCTTTGAACCAGGCGATCAGGTCGGCGAGCTGGGCGACGGTAAAGGCCGAATGTTCGGTGTCGATGATCGCGAAATCCAGGCCGGCCCGCTCCAGGATCTGGGCCATGCCCCGGGTGCCGAACTCCAGGATCATGTGCCCCACGGGGACTTCCCCCGCGCGGCGCCGCTCCAGAAAGCGATTGGGTTTCATGCAAATGTCCTTCCTGACAATGGAATGGATGTGGATGGCAGGCTCACGCCGCCAGGGCGGCAAAGAGCGCCTTCAGGTAGCCGATGGAATAGCCCCAGCCAATGCTCTTCTCCGGCGTATCGCCCGGCAGCTGGGGAATGTGGTCCGGGTTGATGCAGCCCGAGAAGCCCACCTTCCGCAGCTCCAACAACACCCTGAACAGGTTCAGGTCGCCGTCATCCAGCAGCGTCTCCTCAAAGGCCCCGGCCGTGGCCAGGCTTCCCCGGACGTTGCGCATGTGGACCATGAAGATCTTGCCCTTGCGGCCAAAGTGGTTGATCTCGTCCAGGACCAGGGCGCTGCCGCCGGCCTCGGCCCGGGTGCCGATGCAGTAGATGTAGCCCACCTGGGGGCTGGGGTAGGCGTCGATGACCCGGTGAAAGCCCAGGCTGCCCAGAGGTGTGTCGATATTGGGCGTGTCCGACGGGTGGACGGCCAGGCGGATGTGGGCGTCCTCGGCGATGGGGACCAGGCGGTCGAAGGCCCGGCGGAAGCGATCCCACCAGCGTTCCAGCTCCGCCCGGGAGGGGCGCTCCAGGGACCCCGGCGCCAGGGTCTCGCCCCGGGAGAGGTAGCCGCCCCGATGGACCGAGCGATAGCGGACCATGTGATGGGGGAAGACGTCGCCGGCGAAGCGCTGGCGGGCGATGGGGATGCCCGCCTCGGCGTAAACGCGCAGGGCCCGGCAGGCGTTCTCCAGCTCCTCCTCGCCGCCGGCCCGGTCCTCCATGAACCGTTCGGTCAGGTTGGGCAGGGTGACCCGGTTGATGTCCAGGCCAAAGGAGCGCAGCCGTCGGCGCAGCTGGCGCACGCCCTCCAGGTCCGGATAGCCCTGTTCAGCCACGCCGGGCATGTCCGTGTCCCGGCCAAAGTCGATGCAGTCCGCGCCCAGGGCGGCCATCAGATTCAGATAGGTGTCGGTCAGTTCCGCATTGTGCTTGAAGATGGAGATGCGCATCATGGTGGTAGTCAGTAGGTGTCGTACATCAGCACATCGTGTTGGGAATTGAGAACCTTAACAACTGAAAACCATCAGCACATCGTGTCATTCCAGACGTTGATTGGTCAGGGCGGCTGGAATGGCAAGGGTGCGTTGGAAGAGAC
>NZ_VIGC02000037.1 GCF_006569185.2 Litorilinea aerophila
GGTGCGCCCCGGGTACTCCTCCTGCCTTGCTCTCCTGTCTTAACGTGCGCTCCTGCCTGGACGCCCTCACGCCCAGACACAAGTCCCTAATTTACCACATCCCCCACCCCACCCCCAAATCCAAAACGGCCTAAAACACAATGAAGTTCGGCGCTGGCTAGAGCCTGGCCAGCGCCGCCGCCATTGTTTCCAGGAGTGCAGGCGGGATCAGATCGGGCCTGGCCGTGGCGACCTGCTCCAGGGAAAGCCGCGCGCCCCATCGCATGTTGGTCAACTCAGCAAAGCCATCCCCCATGTGCTTCTCGAGGATGGCCCGGGCATCGGGATCGCTGAGCAGATCCACCAGTCGGCTGGCAGGTGTCAGGGCCACCGCCTGGCAAGCGTCCATCCACGCCTTATCCAGCCGCAGGTGAGAGCTGGTGAACTGGTAGGTCCCTGAGCCCACATCGCAGGCCACGCGGCTCCCTTCGTTCCGCACATTGGCAGCGTCGGGCGCTTCCGCCAGGGGGACACCGTCCAGGCGAACCTGCGCCAGATCCCGGGCCGGCACCCACACCGTTGCCCAGGCATTGGCTGGCACCGTCACCTCCAGGGTGAAACCCGCTTCATCCACCCGCCAGGCAGAGCGGATCTCCCCGTACATGGACTGCAGGCTGGCCTCCACGAAGGTGAAGGCGCCGCCTGGCTGGGGCTGAATCAGGATGTGTCGGTAGCCTGGCTCGGCCGGATCCGCCTCAATGCCCGCCACCACCCGATAGAGCCACTCGCCGATGGCGCCGTAGGCATAGTGGTTGAAGGAGTTCATACCCTCATCCTGGAAGGACCCATCCGGCTTGATGCCATCCCAACGCTCCCAGATGGTGGTCGCTCCCCGCTTGATGGGATAGAGCCAGGACGGAAAGGTCCGCTGTTTCAGCAGGTTGTAGGCCACATCCAGATAACCGTGCCGGGTCAAGACGTGGCAGAGGTAGGGGGTGCCCACAAAGCCCGTGGAGAGGTGATAGTGGCGGGCCCGAATGTCGGCTACCAGCCGGCGCACGGCCAACCGCTGCTCCTCTTCCGACAGCAGGTCGAACATCAGGGGCAGGACGTAGTCCGTCTGAGTCTCTGCATCGATGCGCCCCAGACGTGAGGCGAACTCCGCCCGGAAGGCCGCCCGGATCCGCTCATAGCGATCCTGATACCGCTCAGCGTCGGCTGTTTTGCCCAACGCGGCCGCACACTCGGCCAGGAGGCGGGTGGAATAGGCAAAGAAGGCCGTGGCAATCAGGGCGGTAGACGTCTTGGGGGCAGGCATCAGGGGGTTGGCCTCTGGGAAAATGGCCAGCCAATCCCCGAAGTGGAAGCCACTGTCCCAGATGTAGTCATTCCCGGCCTGGCGGGTCATAAACTCTACCCACCCCACCATACTTTCATACTGCTGTTCCAGGATGCGCCGGTCGCCATAGCAAAGGTAGATGGTCCATGGGCAGATGACCGCTGCATCTCCCCAGGCGGAGGAGCCTCGCCCGCTGAAACCGCCCACTGCCCGCAGGGGATCCGGCCGTCGAGTCAGGACATCCGGCACCACGAAGGGGACGCTGCCGTCTGGTGCCTGATCTGCCGCCAGATCCTGGAGCCATTTGGTGAAAAAGGCTGCCACGTCCATGTTGAAGCAGGCCGTGCGGATGAAGACCTGGGCATCCCCCGTCCAGCCCAGCCGCTCGTCCCGCTGGGGGCAGTCGGTGGGGACATCCACGAAGTTGCCCTTCTGCCCCCACACAATGTTGTGCTGGAGCTGGTTGATGAGGGGGTCGGAGCAGGCGAAGTGGCCCGTGGGCGCCATGTCTGAATGAACCACAATGCCGGTCAAGCTGTCCAGGTCGGGCGTGCCTGGATAGCCCTCCACCGCGACGTAGCGGAAGCCCTGAAAGGTAAATCGAGGCTCATAGAGCTCCACTCCTTCGCCCTTCAGGGTGTAGGTGACTGTCTGCCGGGCCGAACGCAGGTTGGCCACGTAGAGGTTCCCCTCCTGGTCCAATACTTCCGCGTGACGCAAGGTGACTACGGTACCGGCAGGCCCCTGCACCCGTAGGCGTATCCAGCCCACCATGTTTTGCCCAAAGTCGAAGATGGTCTCGCCTTTGGGCGAATGGAGGATGGCCACCGGACGCAACTCCTGGATGCGGCGTACCGGCGGCCCTGCCGGCGCCACCAGCCGGGCGGACGGCGCTGCCAGCACCTGGACGCCGGCCCAGTCGCTGTCGTCGTAGCCGGCCTGGCTCCAGCCCGGTTTCTCCAGGCGGGCATCGTAGACCTCGCCGTTGTAAATGTCCGCGGTCAGCAGTGGCCCGGTAGATGCACGCCACCCCTCGTCGCTGACCACTTCCTGGATCCGGCCATCGGCATATTCGATGCGGAGCTGCAGGAACAGGGCCAGCTTATCGCCGTACAGGTTGCGCTGGCCCTCGAAGCCCAGGTATCCCCGATACCACCCGTCGCCCAGGAGGACGCCCAGGCCATTCTCGCCCGACTGCAGCAGGTCGGTCACGTCGTAAGTTTGATACTGGAGGCGATGGTCGTAGCTGGTCCACCCAGGGGTCAGCACCTGGTCGCCCACCCGCTGGCCGTTCAGCTCACACTCGTAGAGGCCCAGGCTGGTGACGTAGAGGCGGGCACGGCGGACAGCGCCGTCCACGGCAAATCGGGTACGCAGCATGGGGCAGGGCTGAGAAGTGGAGGGATCCTCCGGGAGGTCGGGCGTAATCCAGCGGGCGCGCCAATCCCCAGGCGCCAGCAGCCCCATCTCCCAGAAGGCCACCTGGCTCCACGCTGACGGCCGGTCCAGGCTGTCCCACACCCGAACCCGCCAGTGGTAACGCCGCCCCGACTGAAGGGGCGGCCCCTGGTAGGGCTGGTGGATGGAATCTGGAGAGAGGACCTTGCCACTGTCCCAGTGCAAGTCTCGTTCCGCCGCCAGGGCATCGGCGTCCTCCGCCACCTGGATCTGATAGGCGCTCTGTCGCACCTGGCGACCGCTGGCCTGAAGCTGCCAGCTCAGGCGCGGCGCGGCGACGTCGATGCCGATGGGGTTGTCTTTGTATTCACAACGCAGACGGATCACCTGCTCAATGGTACCGCGGGTTTCAGCCATGGGAGCCCCTTGCTACGTACGTTGGCTACTGGTTCGAATGGGATTGGGAGGGTTTGCGGTTTGTGGAGGGTAGTGCGGCGTGCGTGGTACGCCAAGCCATGTGCCGACCAGTGTGGTTTGGTGCTACTGGTGCACGCACTCCGCACCACGCACGCCACTTGTACAAATTCAGACTGTGCGTCAGAGTGTCACTAAAGTTTGGCCAGATCGTCCAGGATGGCCTGAAGCTTCTGGGGAGTCAGACCCGACTCGGGATACATGGCCACCTCTCGCAGGGTCATGTACATGGCCTCCGATAGCTGGGGGTGGCTGGTGGCACCGGGCATATGCTTCTCGATGATGGCTTTCGCCCGCTCGTCGGCCAGAATCTCTCGCACCGTGGAGTTGAGGGTGTACGGCATTGGTCGGCTCCTTTCCTCGTAAAAATATCAGACTGAACAACTACGAAACCCGGGGCAGGGCAGTGGTGGTGTCGGCCACTGCCTGCATTTCCAGCACGGGCCGGCCGTCCACATCAACCCACTTGCCGCAGGTGTCGCCCCGCTCGCTGACGCCCAGCTCCACCAGGCTGCCGTCCATGCGCAGCACCGGATGGTAGTAGCGGTAGACCTTTTCCGCCTCGCCTACGATGTAGTGTCCGATGAGGGAGCGGCGGAAGCGAGAGGTGCTGGTATTGGGGAAGCTGCCGTGGACCAGCTGCCCGTTGAAAAAGAGGACGTCGCCGGCCTTCATCACCACCGGGCGCACCTCGGTCCCTTCCGGGATGGGTACGGTGACATCGGTGAAGCTCTGGTTGGTATCTGCCTCCACGGTGCAGAGCAAGGGCCAGGTATGGCTGCCCGGCACCACCTGGAGGCAGCCGTTTTCTTCGTCGCAGTCATCGATGGCCATCCAGGCGGCCATGCAGGTACCAGGTTGGACCTGGAGGTAGTACTGGTCCTGGTGCAGGGCCTGGCCCCGGGCCTTGGGCGGCTTGAAGTAGAACATGGTCTGCACCGCGTAGGGCTCCCGGCCCAGGAGGGCAGTCATCACCCCGTTGAGGCGGGGGTCAATGAGCCAGCGCAGGCTCAGGTCGTCCCAGCGGTGGGGCTGCATGATGCGCGGGTAGTGGCGCAGGGGATCGGGGCTGGAACGATCCAGGGAGTTCTCGGCGCCAGGATAGGTGCCGGCGGCGTTCATGGCCATGAAATGGTCCTGGATTTTGGCCACCTCCCGGGCATCGAAAAGCCCCGAGACGACCAGATACCCTTCCTCCGTGAACTGGCGATATTGCTCCCGGGTGATCATGGACGGTACTCCTTCAGTTGGATTTCAGTTGGATAATGATGGGTGAATGACCCTGCCAGGGTTTGGGATGATTTGGGATGAAAGGATTATACCTCACCAGCCTCTGGGGCCGAATAAACAAAACCAGGGCCGCCCAAGTAGAGGCCGCCGTCCACATTGATACAGAGCCCATCGGCGTAGATGTAGGGTTCGGTGACCAGCTCCGGCGGCCGGCCGGTAATGTAGCTAATGGGCGTATGGCCGTGAACGATGCGCCGGGCGTGAAAACGGTCCAGCAGCTTGCGGGCCTCGGCAGGGCTCCCGCCCTGGAGAGACAGGAAGGAATAGCGGGTCGACAACGCCTCCAGCAGCACTTCCCAGGCGGCTGGGTCGTCGCTTGCCAGGACGGAAGCCACGGTCCGGTTGACCTCCTCCACCGTGGCCCCCAGGTGGCCGTAGAAGTGGGAATCGGCATGCATCAGCAGCAAGTCGCCTGCCCGCACCAGGGCCGGCCGGGCCTGCAGCCAGGCCTCCTGCGCCGGGGTCAGCCGGGCCAGATCCGCCGGCAGACCGCCGTTACGCAGCCACACCTGGGCAAAAGTTTCTCCCCAGCTGGTCTGGGCGGCTGTGCCCAGGCGCAGAACCGACAGGACCATCACATCGTGGTTGCCCAGGAGGGCTTCCACCTGGCCTCCGGCTGCGGCAGCCTCCTGCTGGAGGGCCATGATCAGGGCTACCGCCGGTACGCCATCCATGCCCCGGTCGAAAAAGTCACCGGTCAGGTATAGCCGGGCATGCCCCCCACACCAACACTGGCGGGCATCGATCAACCCGGCCGTCTGCAGCAGGCGCACCAGGGCCTCCAACTGGCCGTGGATGTCGCCGATCACGTATCGGGGGGGCTGGGCCGGTGGAGGAGCCGAACTGGGCATGGGCGTTACCGTGGGAATGCCGCCTAGGGAAGTTGGCTAACTATTGGGAGCTGACCTATCGAAACAGAGACGTGCCAGATGCTGGCGCCATTATATCACAGAGGCCACCATTTCCAACCGCCTTGCCTGAAGTCGATGGATGGTGCTATCATGATATTGAAGCTGAATGCCGGCCTGCACAGCGTTGTCTCCATCAACCGTCCAACCCATGACCCTATGGCCCAGCCATGATAATCAGGGTTGAACCGATTTCTTCGATTCCCGATTTTGACTTCTGAGGAGGAAAACATGGACAGACGTGGCATGCTCTATGTGCTGTTGGCCGCGCTGATGTCGCTGCTGGTTCTCAGCGCCTGCACCGTGCCTGTGCCCCCCCCACCTGGGGCAGCCGAGTCCGGCGCCGCCCCAGAGGCAGCCCAGACCGGTGAGGCAGGTGAGGATGTGGTTACCCTGACGTGGGGCTTCTGGGGCAGCGCCGAAGAGCGGGCCACCCACGAACAGGTGGCCGAGGCCTTCATGGCGGAGCACCCCAACATCCGCATCGAATACTGGCATTTCCCCTGGAGTGACTACTTTACCAAGCTCCAGACCCTCTTCGCCGCCGGCGATCCCACGGCCATTCCAGATGTCTTCTTCCTGTGGCCCACCCCTCGCTACGCCGCCGAAGGGGTGCTGGAAAATCTGGACCCCTGGATCGAACAGAGCAACTACGACCTGAGCGACTACTGGCCGGCCCTGCTGGAGTCCGCCATGTGGAACGGCAGCGTCTACGGCCTGCCCCGAGATGTGAGTGTCGAGGTGCTCTATTACAACAAGGACATCTTCGACGAAGTGGGGGTGGAATACCCCAACGAGAACTGGACGTGGGATGACTTTGTGGCCGCGGCGGAGCAGCTCACGGTGGTGGAGCCCAGCGGCCGGGTGGCCCGCTATGCCCTGGGCATGGAGGGCGGCAAATGGCAGCTCTGGGTCGGCCAGAACCGGGGCAGCATCCTGGACGACATGCGTAACCCCTCCCGCTGCACCCTCACCGAACCGGAGGCCATGGAGGGGATCCAGTTCTTCGCCGATCTGATGAACCGCAACCTGGCCATGCGCTCGGCCAACCTGAACCAGGCCGGCGGCGATGCAGCCGTCTTCCAGAGCGGCCAGGTGGCCATGATCATCCAGAACGCCAGCCGGGTCTCCACCTTCAATGCGGCCGGCCTCAACTATGACGTGGCGCCCGTGCCCATTCCTGCGGACGGCCAGCGGGCGGCTTCGGCCGGCGGCGCGGCCTGGGTGATGAGCGCCGTCAGCGATAACAAGGAAGAGGCCTGGACTTTCCTGAGCTGGCTGCAGAGCACCGATGGCGGCCAGCGCATCTACACCGAAGCGGGAGAAATCTTCCCGGCCCTGCGCTCCACGGCCCGCTCCGACGCCTTCCTCCACGCCGGCAAGCCCCCGGCCAACCGGGAAGCCTTCCTCATCGAAGGCGAGAACGCCAAGGTGGGGCGCTTTGGCTACTTCCCCGAGTGGGGCGAACTGAGCGGCTCCATCATCGAGCCCGCCCTGGAGCGGGTCTGGGCGGGTGAAGCCACGCCGGAGGAGGTGGTGCCCCAGCTCTGCGAGCAGGTGGATGCGTTCCTGAGCGAGCACGGCTATCCGAAATAGAGCCCATGGTCGGGCATCAGGCGGACGGTGGGGCGCGTAACGCGCTCCACCGTTTTTGCTTGATCCATTTTGCTTGATCCATCACCGCCTTTGCGCTGTATTTTCATCTGAACAGGGATTGACACGGATGGGTCGGTCCGGTCTCCTGGCCGGGCATCCGCACCCAACGGGACAGGAAGCCATGTCCCGCAGGGATGCGTGATCTACGGATGGTGCGGATTTTTCATCCTCCGCAGTGTAATGAATCCGCGGTGCCATGAAAGTGCAAGAAAGACTCAGATGTGGCTCCGTTCTGGAGAATCTGGAGTCATCCTTCAGTTAAACCAGTGGAGCGAGGAGGAGGCGTTGCATTGTTGAGCGGAAAGACCACAACCCTGGCCGAGAGGCCGGCCCTGGGGCGCTGGCGACGGTGGCGGCCGGATCAGCAGTGGGAGGGCTATCTCTTCCTGTTACCCAGCTTTATCGGCTTCCTCGTCTTCACCGCGCTGCCCATCCTGGGGTCCCTGGCCCTCAGCTTCATGCGCTGGAACCTGTTGACTCCGCCGGAGTTTGTGGGCCTGGCCAACTATACCCAACTTCTGAACCAGGACCCCATCTTCCGCCGGGTGGCCTTCAACACCGCCTACTTCATCGTCACCATCGTCCCCCTTCAACTGGTCCTGAGCTTGCTGCTGGCCGTGGCCCTCAACCAGCCCTTGCGGGGTATCCAGGTCTATCGGCTGATCTACTTCATGCCGGTGGTGGCCACCATCGTGGCCGCGGCCCTGGTCTTCCAGTGGATGTTCAACCGGGACTTCGGCATCATCAGCGCCTTCATCTGGAAGGTGGGTGAGTGGACCGGTATGCCCGTCAGCCCGCCGGATTGGCTCAACAGCACCACCTGGGCCCGGCCGGCCGTGGTGATCCTGACCCTGTGGAAAAACGTGGGCTTCAGCATGGTCATCTACCTGGCCGGGCTGCAGGCCATTCCCAAGGAGCTGTACGACGCCGCCCATGTGGACGGCGCCAATGCCTGGCATCGCTTCCGCTACATCACCGTGCCCATGGTGAGCCCCACCACCTTCTTCCTGGCCATCATCCTGATGATCGGCGCGTTCCAGCTCTTCAGCGAGCCCTATGTCATGACCCGGGGCGGGCCGGCCCAGGCCACCCTGACCATCGTCTACTACATCTACCAGAACGCCTTCGAATTTGGCCGTATGGGCAAGGCAGCCGCCATTGCCTGGGTGCTCTTCATCTTCATTTTCATCTTCACGTACATCCAGACCCGCCTGCAGCGCCGGTGGGTCCACTACGAAGCGGGGGAGGGTTAGGTCATGCTCCGATCCCAGGCTGCCGCGCCGGCCCCGCGTCGCCGGCACCGTTTTCAGCTCCGTCACCTGCTCCTGCACGGGCTGCTTCTGGCCGGCAGTGGTCTCATGTTGCTCCCCTTTTTGTGGATGCTCAGCACCTCCCTGAAGGAGCCGGCGGAAATTTTCACCTACCCGCCCATTTGGATCCCCAGCCGTCTGGCCTGGGAGAACTACGTGGAGGCAGTCCGGGCCATGCCCTTCGGCCGCTTCTACCTCAACAGCCTGGTGGTGGCCACGGGGATCACCGTCCTGCAGCTGCTAACGGCATCCCTGGCCGGCTTCGCCTTTGCCCGGCTGCGCTTCCGGGGGCGGGATGCGCTCTTCCTGCTCTACCTGGCCACCCTCATGATCCCCTTTCAGGTGACCATGATCCCCAACTTCATCCTGGTCCGCTATTTGCGCTGGTACGACACCTACCAGGCCCTGATCCTACCGCCCGCCTTTTCGGCCTTCAGCACCTTTCTCATGCGCCAGTACCTGCTGAGCATCCCCCTGGAGCTGGATGAAGCGGCGCGGGTGGACGGCGCTTCGTCCTGGCGCATCTGGGGACAGATCATCATGCCCCTGAGCGGGCCGGTGGTAGCCACCCTGACCATTTTCATCTTCCTCAACGCCTGGAACGACTTCCTCTGGCCGCTGGTGGTCACCAACTCCCTGGAGATGCGCACCCTGCCCGTGGGTCTCAGCACCTTCCAGGGGCAATACAACGTCCAGTGGCACTTGCTGATGGCCGGATCGGTCATCGCGCTGGCGCCGGTGCTGGCTATCTACATGATGGGGCAAAATTGGTTCGTGGAGGGGATTACCCTCTCGGGCATGGGCGGGCGGTAGGGGGTGTCGGTCCTTGCTTGCTCTTCAACAAGCGTCTATCTACCACTTGTCCTTCGATAAAATCGAGAATTGTTATCAGTACGATATATGAGACACCTTCGTCTTTTACAAGGGTATAGCAGATATACTCGCCTTCTGACGTTCTTTGTTCTCTTTGCGGGGGTCACCTTTTTTCACATTCGTGGACTGTGGCCAGGACAAACTTTCATGCCCGTGGATCTGGCGCAAAATCTTTTTCCATGGCGTTCAGGTGATCCACACCCTCTGCAAAACTGGCTTATTTCAGACCCCCTATACAATTTCTATCCATACTTGGTCCATGCCGTTGATACGCTTCGTAAAAACGGGGAGTGGCCGTTATGGAACCCCTATGTTCTTCTTGGCCACCCTGTTTTCGCCAATCCTAACGCTCAGCATCTGTATCCAGTATTTGTTCTACTCGGCCTCTTGGCGGGAGCAGCCCGCGGGTGGGCGCTTGGATTGTGGCTTCACGCCTTGTTAGCTGCTGGACTCACCTATGGTTTCTTACGAGAGTTTGGATGCTCCCGCCGGGCGGCAATTCTGGGAGGGTTCACCTATGCCCTGAGCGGCTACATGGTTATTTGGTTTGAGTCGCATTTTCGGATCAGTACGCTTAGCTGGTTGCCTGGCGTCCTATGGGCTTTTGAATGCGCCGTGCATCGCTATCGTTTCCGTTATGTTGTTTTTGCAGCACTGGCGATGGCATTAGCTATTCTTGGCGGACAATTACAATTCGTTGCTACATTCTCTCTATTCTTGAGCTTTTACGCCATTGGGCGAATATTGGAAGCCTTTCAACAGCATCCAGGGAAAACATCGTTCTGGCCACTGGTAGTTTTCGGAAGCATCCTTGGGCTAGGGATCCTCTTGGCATCTGTCCAAATCTGGCCATTTGCTGAATTCCTGGGACTTAGCCATCGTTCTGATGGCCTGGGATTGCAAGATCCCTTACCATGGCGCCAGCTAATTACCCTAATCATCCCTGATTTTTATGGAAACCCAGCTAGTATTGGCCCTTATTGGGGTGCTATAAATTTTAGCGAAGGGACTATTTACGCCGGGCTACCGGCTTTGGTTTTGGCTATTCTGTCACCTTTTTGCAATGCTAAATTCCGGGTGAGGTACCTGTCGTTATTAACCATTTTAATGCTTCTCTTTATTATCGGAGCCCCGGGTGTGCAACTCCTGAACACCTTTCCTCTTTTCAATTACACCTCACTCCACCGTTCTACATTTCTTTTACCTTTGCTGGTTGCATTATTGGCAGCTACCACCTTGAGTGCACCCCAAATTCCTATCCGCGCCGCATTGATTACCAGTGTTCTATTATGTGTGAGTGTGGGCGCAGCTTTCTTAGGCAATTGGGGTGAGGCCCAAACACACTGGTTGGAGTTACGCCGCCCCATTTTCCTCTTCGGGACGTGGCTTTTTGCCACATTTTTACTCCTGACACTCCGAGCCTATCTTCCAACGAAACGTAATTTGGTCGATTGGGCCATTGTCGTCCTTGTTTTTGTGGACTTATACACGTTCGGTAGTCACTTCAATCCGACAGGGGCAATCTCCGAGCTATTGCCACCAACACCAGCTATTGAATTTCTGCAAACCCAAGTCGGGCTCCATCGCGTCGTTGCCTATCAGCGAGATGATCAGGTACTTTTTGGCCCCAGCGTACTTTCATTGTATGGCATTGCAGAACCGGGGGGATACTCCTCACTGATCCCAGAACGATACCGGGCGTTGATTGAACAAGGTGATCCAAATCTCGACGTTTGGTGGATGGTTCCCAATCGTAATATTGTCGCCTTCAGTTATCCCTCACGGCGGCTGTTAGACATCTTGGGGGTAGCCTATGCTATCTCGCCAACTTCATTAACAGATCCCATATTACGGGCAGAAATTGCTGTTGATGATTGTGTGGGAGACAGTGGCGAGATAAAGGGCACCCATGTCGTCCGTGGGCAATTCACCGTACGGGATACAGCCATTAATCGAGTGGATCTACACTTCCGTGTTTACCAACCCGAACAGGCATCCGGTATTCTGGTTGTACGGATGTGGAGAGGCTCTTACGAAGGCCAACTGATCATGGAAAATCGTGTAGATGCCACACTTTTGCAAGATAAGGAAAAGATCTCTCTTTACCTATCTCCAGAATTCAACGCCCCAGGACACGTCTACACATGGGAAATCGCACCGGATGACGGAACGTTACACACAGGTGTCGGCCTCTGTACAGATGCGGCAGGGCAACCAGCTATCGCCGTATATGGAGCAGATTGGATGGAAATCTACCAAGGTGAGGTTTTTGTCCACCAACGTTTGGCACCGCTTCCCAGAGCTTATATCGTCTATGCAACAGAATACATTCCGGATGATGCCCAAGCAGTGCGTCGGTTGCTAGATGAATCCTTCGACTTGCGCAATGTAGCGATCACCGCAGAACGAGTAAACTTACCTGCAACCCCTCTACAGCCTGCCACCCCAGCGGAGATAGTTACATACAAAGATACCCAGATCGTGATCCGTACAGTAGCAGACACACAAGGACTACTGGTTTTGAGTGATCAGTTTTACCCAGGTTGGCAAGCCTTTATAGATGGGGAACCGGCCTCTATTGTGCGGGTAAATCACGTCTTGCGGGGTGTAATCATGCCGCCTGGAGAACATCAGGTGATTTTTCGTTTTGCGCCCGGCTCATTACGGTTTGGAGGATTGCTGAGCTTGCTTGGGATCATTATATCGGTAAGTCTCATAATATGGGACGACCGCCTCTCGCTTAACCTCATCCGCTTGACCTCATGGAGATAAAGCAAGTTGAATTGAATGTAAAAATTGGGGCTTGACAGGGCAATATTTTCATTGTATAGTCTCGACATACAGCCTGTATACAAGCTGTAGCCACACAGTATACTTTCCCATATATCATTCTGTTCATCCATAATAGAAACTTTTCCATGTCTGTGCGAGCGTGAGCCTCTACTCCATGAGTGACGCCTCAGCCTCTCCCCTTTTGCGCGATCTGGCCTACGAGAAGATCAAGGAGGCCATCCGTTCAGCCAAATTGCAGCCGGGAGAAGCCCTTTCGGAAACAGGGCTCTCTAAGTTGCTTGGTATTAGCCGGACCCCCGTGCGGGAGGCCCTCCAGGCCCTGGCACAAGAAGGCCTGGTCCAGATCATTCCTGGACGAGCAGTTACGGTTGCCGCGCCATCCTTCGAGGAAGTGATGGATGCCATTCACGTCCGCTACTTGTTGGAACCTGAAGTCGCCCGCCTGGTCGCTCAAAATCTCAGCGACGAACAGCTAGCTACCCTGGCGCAGGCTGTCCAGGCCATGGAAAAGGCTGTCGAGCAGAAAGATCGGGCGGCCTGGTCGGCCCATGATAATGTCTTCCATACCACCCTCAGCCAGGCATGCCCGAATCGTCTTCTAGGAGAGATGGCGCTACAAACCCGAAATCGTATCGCGTTTTTGGCCATCAATGTCAAAGATAACGATGAACGGCTGGCTGCCTGTACGGCAGAGCACAGGGCCATTGTAGAGAAACTCATGGCTGGAGATGCGGAAGGTGCAGAGGAGGCCATGCGATACCATCTGCGCATGCTTCGGGATAGCATTTTCCAGCGCTATACCCACCCCTATTGACCGATCGAGATTGAAGGGAGGTGAACAGCCTGTACAGACAACCTTGTAGGCTCTGTTGCGGTTGATGCCAACGGCTTTTCCTAGGTGCAGACGCAAGCGTCCCCAGTCCTGTCACCAACCGTTGGCCCATTTTCCGGGTCCATAGGCCACGACAAAGTAGCTCCCCGTCCCCGTTTTCTGTTTTCCCAGATAGTCCCTGCGCCTTTTCTTGCCGAAAACTGGCATGGAGGCGCCATGCATGTATTCATCTTGAAGTTCATGTCGAGTTCGTGTTCTCCTGTATGGGGGCAGCGCAGTGTATCTCGATTTGGGGAGGGTGCTGCCCAGGTAGAGTAGAAGGAGGTGTGTTTCTGAATCATCGCGCCGCCGACCTTCCATTTTCAGAATGTAGACCGGATCGTTCGTTATCCCACGATTACAGGAGGATGGGCAACCATGAAGGGGAAGCTGCAGTTTTTGGCTATTTTGTTATTGTTCAGTTTATTGGCCGCCTGTGCCCCTCAGGCCGCGCCAGAAGGTACACCGGCCCAGGGCGAAGCTGCCGCCGAAACTGAAGGCGAGAACGCGGCCCCTCAAGTCAGCGAACTCAAAATTCTATGGGCACAATGGGATCCGGCCGATTACCTGCAGCAGATCGGCAACCTCTACGAACAGGAGACCGGCATCAAAGTCAGCGTGATCCAGGAGCCCTGGGGATCCTTTGGTGACCGTTTCTTCACGGAGATGGCCGCCAGCGGAGACGCCTGGGACATCGTGGTCGGCGACAGCCAGTGGCTGGGCCAGGGAGCTACCCAAGGACACTACATTGAACTCACCGACTTTCTGGTCAGCACCGGAATTGCCGATTCGGTCACGCCGGCAACCCTAACCTACTACGGCGAGTACCCCACGGGCTCCGGTCGCTACTGGGCCTACCCCACAGAAGGCGACGCGCTTGGATGGGCCTATCGGAAGGACCTCTTCGAAAACCCCGAGAACAAGGCCGCGTTTCAGGAACAATACGGCTATGAGCTCGACGTCCCCCAGACCTTTGAGCAATTGATGGATATTGCCAAGTTTTTCACCCGACCCGAAGAGGGCCTCTATGGGGTAGCTATCTACACCCAAAAGGACTACGATGCTATCACCATGGGGATGGAGAGCGTGATGTTCAGTTATGGGGGAGATTGGAAGGACGAGGACTACAACGTCATGGGGGTTGTGAACTCGCCGGAGAACGTGGCTGCGGTCCAGTACTACAAAGAGCTCTATGACTGCTGTCAGGTGCCTGGCCTGAGCAACGCCTTCTTCACCGAGGCCAACGATGCCCTGATCAGCGGCCAGGCCGCACTCATCATGAACTACTTTGCCTTCTTCCCGGCCCTGGCCAGCTCGGGTATCAATCCCTATGCCGATGTGACCGGTTATTTCCCGAACCCGGCTGGTCCTGGCGGTGCCCAACATGCGGCATTGGGAGGCCAGGGCATGAGCATCATCAGCTACATCAGCCCTGAACGGCAAGAGGCAGCCAAAGCCTTCATCCAGTGGTTCGCCCAGGAGGAGATCCAGATGAAGTGGGCTGAACTGGGCGGATATACCTGCAACGCCAATGTCCTCCAGACAGACGCCTTCCTCAACGCCACGCCCTTCAACCCGGCCTTTGCGACATCCATGACCATGGTCAAGGACTTTTGGAACATTCCTGAATACGGCCAGCTCTTGGAGGTAACCCAGCGGGAATTCAGCCGCTTTGTCGTCGAAGGGCAGGGGACCGCTCAAGAGACCATGGACACCATCGCAGCTGAGCACGACCGGATCTTGCGCCAGGCAGGCTATCTCGAGTAGTCAGATTAACCGCTGTGGTGAAGGGTGAGCCAGCGCCAGTCCGGCCACCGCTCACCCTTCCCACATCTGGTTATTGCCCCTAAAACCTGGAAGGAAATCATCCATGCGCACTACCCATGTGCATGTCAAACAGACCAGCTACGAGACCAGACACCTGCGTTGGGTTCTCTCAGACCGGGCTATCGTCCACCTCTTCATCTGGCCCACCCTGGTGCTGCTCATCTGCATGAATGTGTTCCCACTCTTTTACAGCCTGTATCTGAGTTTTACAGATTATTCAGCCATCGCTCGACAGGCTCCTCGATGGGTAGGTTTACAGAACTTCAGCGATATTCTCAACGATCCTCAACTTTGGAAGTACTTTGCCACCACAGGGAAATACGCTTTTTTCTCCGTGGGATTACAGGTGATCGTGGGTTTCACCCTGGCCATGTTGGTCAAGGAAAAATTCCGCGGTAGCGGGCTCATCACGACCTTAATCCTGCTCCCCATGATGCTCTCGCCTGTGGTGGTCGGACTTTTCTGGAAGCTTATTTATAACCCCACTTTCGGCTACTTCAACTATCTGTTGGGCTTTACCGATCCGAGCAAAGGGCCGGATATGCTGGCCAGTCGATTTGCCGGCAAGCCGGTGCCCGATCTGGCCCTCTGGGCCGTCGTGATCGTGGACGTGTGGATGTGGAGCCCTTTTGTCATGCTTCTCGTCCTTTCCGGATTAAAGGCCATACCCGAGTACCTCTACGAGGCCGCCGCCATTGACCGGGCAAGCCCCTGGTTTCAGTTCTGGCACATCACCTTGCCCCAGGTGTTGCCACTTCTGTTGATCGCCATCCTGTTCCGTACCATCGAAGCTTTCAAAGCGTTCGACCTGGTTATGGGCTTGACAGGTGGAGGGCCTGGTGACCAGACCGAGCTCATTGCGGTCAACCTGTACCGACAGGCCTTCCTCGGCCAATGGCAGACCGGACGAGCCAGCGCATTGGCCTATATCATCCTGATTGTCATCATCGCCATCAGCAATATTTACATTCGTTTCTTGAATCGCCTGCGTGACTGAGGTGGATTATGTTTAGCAATTTTATCCACGAGGGCCCGCGAAAACCGGTTCTCATTTCCACCCGAGTCGACAAAATCCATCCTCGGGCCCGACTCTTGAACCAAATCCGGGTCACTGTGGTCACCATTCTGGCCCTCATCCTGCTAATCCCCATCTTCGTCATGATCATGACGGCCTTCAAATCCCGGGCAGATGTGGTTTCTGTTCCCCCCAAGATCATTTTCGAACCTACCCTGGAAGGTTTCGTCTATCTGCTGACCGAACGGGCAGTGGTGCCCCAATCTCAAATGGCAGCGCTGCAAGCCGCGGCCGAAGCGGGGGAACTGAACTACTTCCAACGCATTGCCCTCCGCACGGGACAGATCATTACCGGCCCCAGCGATTATGTGGACCGGCTGCGGAATTCTGTGATCATCGCCGGCCTGTCGACCTTGTTTTCCGTGATCCTGGGGGTATTCGCGGCTTATGCCTTCAGTCGCTTCCCCATACCCGGGAAAGATGATCTCCTGTTTTTTATCCTCAGCACCAGAATGTTGCCGCCTGTGGTGGTCACGATTCCCCTGTTCCTGATGTATCGCCAGCTCAAGCTACACGACACCCACCTGGGCATGATCCTCCTGTATACGGTCTTTAACCTTTCCCTGGCGGTGTGGCTGCTCAAGGGGTTTATGGACGAGATCCCCACCGAGTACGAAGACGCGGCCATGGTGGATGGCTACACCCGTTTCCAGGCTTTTTACAAAATTGTGTTGCCCCAGGCAGCCACAGGCATCGCGGCGACTACGGTGTTCTGCCTCATTTTTGCCTGGAATGAATACGCCTTTGCCCTCATGCTCACCAGCGACGATGCCCGCACGGCCCCGCCCAGCATCGCCACCATGTTGGGCCGGGGCGGTATCGAGTGGTCGGCCATCGCAGCAGGTAGCCTGGGGTTCCTCATCCCTGTCGTGTTTGTGACCTTTCTGCTGCGAAATCACCTCTTGCGCGGAGTCACTTTTGGCGCCGTCCGTCGCTGAATTTATTGCGGATTGGAAAATCATGGCCACCATCCAACTTGACCAGGTCGAGAAACGCTTTGGTGACTATCAGGCAGTCAAGCCCATGAACCTGACCGTTCAGGATGGGGAATTCGTGGTGCTTTTAGGGCCGTCCGGCTGCGGCAAGACCACCACCCTCCGCATGATTTCAGGACTGGAGGCAGTGAGTGGCGGGAAGATCCTGCTCAACGGCGCTGACATCACATGGCGGCACCCCAGTGAACGGAACATTGCCTTCGTCTTCCAATTTTACGCCCTATACCCGCACTTGTCCGTATACGACAACATCGCCTTCCCGTTGCGGGCCGAAAGGGCTCCCCGAAAAGTCGTCCAGGAACGAGTCAACGAAGTGGTGGATCTCCTGCGCATCCGCCACCTTCTGCGCATGAAACCGGGGCGGTTGAGCGGCGGTGACCAACAGCGGGTGGCCCTTGCCAGGGCACTGGTGCGACATCCGGCGGCCTTCCTCATGGATGAGCCCCTGGGCGCCTTGGATGCGGAGCTGCGGGAGGTGATGCGGAGTGAGATCAAACGGCTCCACATCGAGCATCATGCAACTACCGTATATGTCACCCACGACCAGATCGAAGCCATGGCCATGGGGGACCGGATCGTGGTGATGTCTGCTGCCGAGGTCCAACAGGTAGGTACACCGGCAGAGGTTTACCACAACCCGGCCAACCTCTTTGTAGCTCGCTTCATCGGCAGCCCAGGAATGAACCTGGTTACCGGCCATTGTTCTCAAGGGGTGCTCCATCTCTCCAATGGGGATCAGAAACTTCCGATTCCTGCAGCCCTTTGGTCGGGTCTGGCGCAAGCACTGCAAGGGGCAGAGAAAGTGATTGTAGGGTTTCGGCCAGAAGCAGCCCGCCTCGATCCGCAAGGCAGCCTGGTGGGGGAAGTCTACGCGGCCGAGCTCCAAGGGGGCTATTCCCTCCTCCACATTGCCTTCAATGGAAACACCATCATCCATATTCGCGCCGATCGGGAAGCGATTTATCCACTGGGCACGCAAGTACGCTTTGGGGTGGAGCCGACCATGCTGCGATTCTTCGATCCGACGACGGAAAAAGCCATCCGATTGGAGGAGGTACGGTGAGCCACGTTGAACTGCGACACATCTCCAAACGATTCCGCCATGTTACGGCTTTGCAGGATGTCTCCTTCCATGTGGAGGACGGCGAGTTTTTGGTCCTGCTGGGGCCCACCGGAGCCGGTAAAACCACCACCCTACGCGTCATTGCCGGGCTGGAACGACAGGATACCGGGGATGTAATCTTTGATGGCCAGGTTATGAACCAGGCGCCGCCGGCAGAGCGGGATGTCGCCTTCGTATTCCAACAATATTCTCTCTATCCCACCATGACGGTCTACGATAACCTGGCCTTTCCCCTACGCGCGCCAAGCCGCCGCATCGCCGAAGACGAGATTCGCCGTCGTGTAGAAGAAGCAGCAGAGAAACTTCGCATTCATCACCTGCTGAGCCGCAAGACCGGCCATCTTTCTGGCGGGGAAATGCAACGGGTGGCCATTGGTCGAGCCATCGTGCGCCGGCCACGCATCTTTCTTATGGATGAACCTCTTTCCAATTTGGATGCCAAGCTGCGCGAAGCGTTGCGGGTGGAACTTCAACACCTGCAGAAATCCCAGGGGAGCACCACGCTCTTCGTCACCCACGACCAGATTGAAGCCCTGACCATGGCCGACCGCATTGTGGTACTCAACAAAGGCCAGGTGGTGCAGATTGGCACACCGGAAGAAATCTACGACCACCCCGCGACCATCTTCGTTGCCCAGCTTGTGGGAACCCCCCGGATCAACCTGTTACAGGCCCGACGCGAAGACAGCACCATCTACATTGAAGACAGCACCGTACATGTCTCCATCCCCCAGGGAGCCGTTCTCCCCCCTGTGCTCCAGCTGGGCATTCGTCCAGAGGACATTATCCTCTCGGAGCAGGGAACCTTCCAGGGGGAGATCGTATTGACTGAGCCCTTGGGGGCCGAAACCGTAATCCATGTGCGTTCTGGACGCCAAACCTTCGTCTCCCTGGTCACCGGCCTCTCCAACCTGCGCATCAAGGAGGCGGTACGATTCGACCTGCGGAGCGAACATTTTCACTATTTTGATAAAGCAGGACACCGCATCCCTGTACCGCAAGTCCCAGCCATGGCCGGTGCAGAAAGCTCCTCGCCTTCTACCCGTGAACCTGCGCCCCGTGCATCTGAACGGATTGAACCATGAAAGAAAGACAGATAGTGCTACCGAAACCGCTTCTGGGCTCGATTGTGCTGTTGTTGGTCTTGGGATATGTGGCCCATCTGCTAACCCCGCGCATGTTCACCGAACAGCAGATTGCCAATAACGTGTTATTAGCGGCCATTCCCTTTATCCTGATCTTTGTCGCCATCGTCCTGGCTTTCGTCACCCTGATCGTTGTTGCATCTACCTACCTCAGTCACGCTGTTCCGGAATCCATCTACCGTGTAGTGGAGTACGCCGCCATGGCAGGCATCCTGGCCGGCATCGTGGCCATGTTTCAGCCCTGGTCCCTGGCCCTATACCGGCTAGGTTTTCTGCTCCTCTTCATGGCGACACTCTTCTATATTCTGTGGAGCCATATCTCACCCATGATTACGGAAGAAATTGGTTAGATGCTTTCGTTCTGCCAGATGTAACCAAACGTCGGGCGTGCTCACGAGGGCACGAACCCACTGACAATCAAAGTGCTTCGCTGCCAGGAGATGGAGTACACATGGATCGAGATCGATTCTGGCTGGAAATGGTCCGGAGTGAGTTGGAAGACATCGTCGGTGCCCATTTCATCAACACCGATGAGAGCAACAAGCTCATCTATTCCACCGATTGGTCGTGGATGCCCCAAATGTGGTTGGACCGGGGGCGCCTTCTGATGGGGCCGGACTTCATTGTTCACCCGGGCTCGACAGAAGAGATCGCCCAGATCATGGAGGTGGCCAATAAATACCGGATCCCCGTCATTCCGTGGGGCGGCGGCTCCGGTACCCAAGGGGGCGCCCTTCCCCTCTTTGGTGGCATCCTGGTGGATATGAAACGGATGAACCGCATCCTGGAGATCGATGAAGTTTCCTTGACGGTGACCGCCGAGGCAGGGATCAACGGCCAACAGCTCGAATGGGCCCTGAACGAACGGGGACTCACGTTGCCCCACTACCCAGCCTCGGCCAACTGTGCCACATTGGGTGGTTATCTGGCGCCCCGGGGAACTGGGACCATCAGCACCAAATATGGCAAGGCCGAAGACATGGTCCTTTCCATGGAGATCGTTCTCCCCACCGGGGAGATCATTGAGACGCCTCCGGTGCCCCGCCATGCCGCCGGTCCCCACTGGATGGGATTGTGGCTTGGTGCGGAAGGAACCTTCGGTATCATCACCAAGGCCACCATGCAGGTGGATTACCTCCCCGAAAGCCGACGCCTGCGGGCCGTTCTCTTCCGAGATCTGAGCAAAGGCATCGAAGCTGGACGACAGATTATGACACGTCGTCTCCACCCCTTCGTCATCCGGCTCTACGACCCGGCTTCCACCGCCCTGCGGGTCAAGGCAATCCTGGGTTACGAATTTGATGGTGCGTATATGGTTCTCGGCTTCGACGGCGATCCCGATATCGCCACCCTGGAAGAGGAAAAGGCCTTGGCCCTCTGCGCTAAACTCGGTGGAGAAGATCTGGGACCTGAGCCCGGATGGGGCTGGTGGCATCACCGCTACGATTTTTACTACCCTCCCAAAAACCTGAAGCTCCCCTGGATGTACGGCACCACCGAGACAATCTCCACCTACGACAAGATCGAGCGCCTCTATTGGGCAGAAAAGGAAGCCGTCGAAACCACCTACGCAGACTGGAACATCCGCTTTATCGGGCATTTCTCCCACTGGTTTCACTGGGGCGCCATGCTCTATTCCCGATTCATTGTGGAGAATCCGCCCCAGGAAGCAGAAGAAGCGTTGCGCCTGCACAACCGGATCTGGAGCACAGCCATGGAGGCCGTCCTGGCCAATGGCGGCATGATCAACGAGCACCACGGTGTCGGCTTGAAATTGGCCCGCTACATGCGACGGCAGTACGGCAGTGCCTGGCCGTTCCTGTTGCGACTGAAGAAAGCCATCGACCCCAACGGCATCATGAACCCCGGCAAAGTCGGCTTCGGATTCTGAACTGCCCATAAGGACAAGGAGATATAGATAGAGTAGACATATGGACAACCCAAATTCGTCATTTGCCCCAGAGATACAGACCACCGAGAACTGCCGCTATTGCCTGATGTGCCGGCATGTCTGCCCGGTGGGCCATGTCACCTGCATCGAGACGTTTACGCCCCATGGGTGGGCATTGATGATTGCATCGGAACGCCGAGGCCTGCTGGATTGGAATGTGGAATCGGTGGATAAGCTCTACGCCTGCGCGGACTGTGGAGTCTGCCGCGCCCATTGCCTGACCGACCAACCCCTGCCCGATGCCATCGTGGCAGCGCGGAATCTGGTGGTCCAGGCCGGCCTGGCCCCTCCCCAGGTCTATGAGCTGGCGGAATGTTTGCGCACGTGGGGTACGCCGTGGGGAGCCCCCCTATCAGAACCAGCCCAGGCGCAGGGCAACGTAGCCCTCTTTGTCGGCGATGAGGCCTACCACCGATGGCCCCAAGCCATCGATGCCGCTCGGCAGCTCCTCGACGCTATCCATCTGGCCCCGGTTCCTATCGGTGTGGGGCGCAACAGTGGTCTGGTGGCCAGTTCCCTGGGGCTCCGAGATGTGGCCCAGGATCTGGCCCGGGCTACCCTGCAGGAGCTGAGCCAGGTGGGCGCTCAGGAACTACTGGCCCTGACCCCAGGCGACTTCTATGCCTTCACCCAACTCTACCGCGAGCGGCTTGACCTTCCGCTACCGGCAGAGATCGCGGTCATCGACGTGGTGACGCTGCTGGCGGAACGCCTGACTGCCGGCGAACTGACCTTCCGGCCATTTACCCTGGACGCTCCCTGGGCTTACATGGATCCACCCCACGCCGTACGCGTGGACCCGAGACGCCACGAGGCTCCCCGGCAACTTCTGGCCGCCATCCTGGACTCACCTCCCAGGGAGTTGTTCTGGCGCCGAGAACGAGCCCATCCGGTGGGAAGTCTGGCCCTAAGCTGGACCCACCCCCATGTGGCCGAGCACTTGACCCGAGCGCGCCTGGAGGATGCACGCCGCGCCGGCATACGTTACCTGTTCAGCGAAGATCCCGGAGCTTTGGCCGTATTGGCACCACATGCCCAGAGCTACGGTGTAGAAATCCGGGGATTGTACGAGTTTTTAGCGGATCGCCTACATCTGTAAGTATCCGCATCCGTCATCGTCTGCCTCTGCAAAGGGGTAGGGACAACCTGCCCCCTCTGTTTCCTTTCGTAGTTTCTGCGATTGCCTGTACTTTTGTTCACCCGCAACTGGTCAACCACAACATGTCAACTACAACTTATCAAAAGGAGACGCAAAAGGAGGTCAACCATGCATCTTTCCATGCATAACTGGATGCGAGCGGAACCCCTAGAGGTCACGATTCGACGCCTGGCCCAGTACGGCTACCAGAGCATTGAAATCGGCGGCGAGCCCTACAAGTACGACACAAAAGAAGTACGCCGCTTGCTCAAGGAATATGGCATCCGATGTTGGGGTTCCATCAGCCTGATGTTTACCGGCCTGGACCTCATCCAGGCTGATGAGGCAGGCCGGGCCAAGACCATCCAGTATCTGAAAGACTGCGTCACGATGGTTAAGGAACTGGATGGCACCGTGATGAGCATCGTCCCCTCTGAAGTGGGCAAAATCCAGCCCCAGGCCGATCCAGACACGGAATGGCGCTGGGCCGTGGAGGGATTGCGTGAGATCAACGATCATGCCAAGCAGGCAGGGATCCGCATCGCCATTGAGCCCTTGAACCGATTTGAAACGAATTTTCTCAATCGCCACGACCAAGCCTTGCTGCTGGCCAAAGAGGTGGGCGAGAACTGCGGCGTCTGCCTTGACGCGTTCCACATGAACATCGAGGAGGCCAATTTCCGGCAGGCGCTCCTGAACACCGGCGCTCTCCTCTACGACCTCCACGTGGCAGACAATAACCGTATGGCTCCCGGAATGGGTGCCTTGAACTGGCGAGACATCGTGGGGACCCTACGGGAAATCGGATACGACGGCGCATTGACCGTGGAGTTTGTCCCGCCCATCGATCGCACTCCGGCCAATCCTTATCCCGATGCCACCGCGACCCCCGAGGATGAGCTGACGCCTGAACAATTGAAGTTCATCGAGGACCACGGGAGTGGCATCCTCTCCGAAAAGTTTTATAGCTGGCTGGTCGAGGAAACGGCCAAGACCTTACTGCCACTGATTCGCTAGTGCCATCTCGGTGGATATCCCCTGGCGGAAATCTGGTTGTCTTCGCCTCAGCAGAGGCGGGCGAAGGATTTCCGCCGGGACTCGCCGGGATTGGACGGCCGCCTTCCTGCCGGTTGCCAAACGACGCCGGCCAAAGTGATCCGGGGTTGCGGCGGGCTGTGGGCATGGACGACCAACGGCTGCTCTCCATCCGCTCCCCAGATAATTCAGGTAGAACAAGAGACGGTGAAGCGATGGCAAAAACTGTGGTCATCATCGGAACCTTGGATACCAAAGGACAGGAGATTGGCTACCTGCGGGATCGGCTCCGGGCGCTGGGGCTCAACACCCTTGTGGTCGATGCAGGTATCCTGGGCGAGCCCGTAGGGATCCAGCTCGGGCCCAACGATATCTCGCGCGCAGAAGCGGCCACCTATGGAGGAACCACCATCCAGGAACTACGCCAGGCAGGTAGCCGCGGTCGCGCGGTGGAAGGGATGCGAGAGGCGATCAAGGTGTTGGCCCGTCAGCTCTATGCCGAAGGCCGCCTGGACGCCATTACCTGCCTGGGGGGAGCTGAAGGCGCAGTCATGGGCGCAGCGGCCATGATGCAGCTGCCGGTGGGTGTCCCCAAAGTGCTGGTATCGCCTATTGCCTCGGGCAAGCACTACTTTGATCCTCTGGTCGGCCACAGCGACATCATGGTGGTCCACTCCATTGTGGACATCCTCGGGTTAAACCCCATTGCCACCACGGTCTTCGACAATGTGGCTGCCGCATTGGCTGGCCTGGTGGAACACGGCCACGTGCTCCCGCCCCCGGAACCAGGGGACCGCTATGTGGGCGTGACCATGTTAGGTAACACCACCCGAGCAGTTATGGCCCTGAAAGATCGCCTGGCAAAGGGCGGATTCGAGGCTGTTATCTTCCATTCCAACGGTGTCGGTGGCCCGGCCATGGAGGAGCTGGCAGCCCAGGGCCAGTTTGTGGGTGTGGTCGACTTCACTACCAACGAGATCTACGATCCATTGGTAGGAGGAATCCATGATGGTGGGCCAGATCGATTGAAACGGATTGGGCTTCTTGGCCTGCCCCAGGTAGTAGTTCCTGGATGTATAGACTTCTGCGTATTTCACGCGGGCACCATCCCGCCCGCACTCCAGGGCAGGCCGATCTACGATCACAACCCTGAATATACCTTGGTACGAGCCTCCCACGAGGACATGGTGACTCTGGGCCACATCTTCGCCGAGCGGCTGAACCTGGCCCAGGGACCAGTAGTCGTGGCTGTGCCCACCCGCGGCCTTTCAATTCCAAACACCCCCGGAGGGCCTTTCTGGAATCCGGAAGCCGACGCGGCCTTCCTGGAAGTTCTGCGTCGAGAATTGCGGCCAGAGATCCCCATCTACACCTACGACCTACACGTAAATGATCCCGAGTTCGGGCGCATTGTGGCAGATCTCTTTGTCCATCTGTTCGAGAACCGCCAGGAGGAAGCTATCCCATGATCGACGATCACATGAGCCCTAAATACCGCGAAGTCCCCCACCTGACCCAGGGAGATGAGGAGTTCCGGCGACAATTCCTCTCCTGGGATATCGGCGATCTGTGCATGACGGATATTCGTTATTACCTGGAACACAAGGACATGGTGTTGGTGCCCATGGCCAGCCTCGAACAACACGGCCCCCACCTTCCACTCTACACCGATACTGTGACCGCATGGGAGATCTCCAAGCGGGTCGCTGAGATGATCGCCGTTCTCCACACGCCGCCCATCTGGATGGGGTATTCCCCGCAGCACATGTACACGCCGGGAGCTGGCAGAGGCACCATCACCGTACGCAGCACCACCCTTCTCAACCTCATTCATGATGTGGCCCGCAGCCTGATCCATCATGGCTTCAACCGCATCATCCTGATCAACGGCCACGGCTCCAATGTCAAGGTCATCGATCCCGTGCTGCGCAAGTTGCGCTACGAAACCGGCGCGCTGATCAGCTTTGTTAAGCCCTACATGGAAAACTACGTGGGCATCCTGGAAGGGCTGATGGAAAATCCATGGGACGAAACCCCAGGCTGGCATGCCAGCGAATTAGAGACATCCCAGGACATGGCCTGGCGTCCCGATCTGGTGCGCATGGATCGCGCCAACTTCACCCGGGCCCACATTCCCGAGTATCTACCCAAGTCCTTCGAGAAAAAAGATGGTATGCCCGACGTAGAGTTCGAGGGGTATAAGTATTTCACCTTCCCCATGGACCATCACGAGTTCATCGAGAGCGGGGTCATTGGCAACCCCCTGCGTGCAACGGCCGAAAAAGGCGAGGAAGCCTTTCGTCGCCTCTCGGAACATGTAGCCAGGGGGCTACTGGAGCTGCAGAAAGTGCCGGTCAAAGTCCATAACCGGGAATTCGTCGACCGAGCCCTGTAGAAGTCGCGGATAAACACCATCCTCCACCGCCGGGCAAAAGGAAGGAGCAGAGCCCCTGGCGGACGTCTTGAAAGGAGGACTCCATGGCTGCAGCCATTCTGGTGATCGGTACCCTGGACACCAAGGGGGAGGAATTCGAGTATCTGTGCACCCAGATCTCCGCTCGCGGTCATCCGTACCTGGTCATGGATGTGGGCGTCATGGGTGTACCGAAATTCCAGCCCCACATCGCTGCTGCCGAAGTAGCCAGCGCAGCCGGCCACGACCTCCAGGCCCTGCGGGAACGAGCTGACCGGGGCGAGGCCCTGGCGGCGATGGCCCAGGGGGCCCGGCTGCTGGCTACCCGACTCTTCAACCAGGGGAAGCTCGCTGGCGTGGTGAGCCTGGGAGGCTCCGGGGGAACTTCCATCGCCACGGCTGCCATGCAGGCACTGCCGGTGGGCATACCCAAGGTCATGGTTTCCACCATGGCTTCCGGCGATATCCGCCCCTATGTGGGGGCGAAAGACATCGCCATGCTTTACTCTGTGGTCGACATTGCCGGGCTGAATCGAGTGGCCCGACAGATCTTCGACAATGCTGCCGGCGCCATCTGCGGCATGGTAGAGCAGAGGGCCCGGCAGACCGCCCATGGGAGCCTAGCAGAGAAGCCCCTCATCGGTGCCACCATGTTTGGGGTCACAACCCCATGCGTGACCCAAGTCCGACAGCTGCTGGAAGAGAAGGGTTTCGAGGTGCTGGTTTTTCACGCCACCGGCAGTGGCGGACGCGCCATGGAGACCTTGATACAGGATCGGTTCTTCGCCGGCATCGCCGATATCACCACGACCGAATTGGCCGATGAGCTGGTGGGCGGCATCCTGAGCGCAGGGCCCCATCGGCTGGAAGCTGCGGCCCATACTGGAACTCCCCAGGTGGTTTCCCTGGGTGCACTGGACATGGTGAACTTCGGCCCTCTGGAGACGGTACCGGCCCCATTTCGCGGGCGCAGGCTCTATCAGCACAATCCTACTGTCACGCTGATGCGGACCACCCCGGCAGAATGTGCGTCTCTGGGAACCCTGATTGCATCCAAACTTAACCGGAGTATCGGCCCCACGGCACTACTGGTCCCTCTGCGGGGGATCAGCATGATCGACGCTCCGGGGCAGCCCTTCCACGACCCAGAGGCTGATGAGGCCCTGATCCAGGCCCTGCGCACCCATCTGGATCGAAAGAAGGTAACGCTGGTAGAGCTGGACCTGCATATCAACGACCCCGCCTTCGCTCAAGCCGTGGTCACCTGGCTACTGCGCTTGATGCAGCCAGGACAGGGGGAAGTCACCGCAGCAGGCTCGCTGCAATAGAAGGGAGAATGCCCATGCCTTTTCTCAGCCGCACAGCCATCCTGGAACGGCTACGTGCCCAGACCCTGGCTGGCCGCCCCATCATCGGCTCCGGCGCTGGAACCGGCATATCAGCCAAGTTCGCCGAACGCGGCGGCGTGGACCTGCTCATTGTCTACAACTCGGGACGATATCGAATGGCCGGCCGGGGTAGCCTGGCGGGTCTACTGCCCTATGGAGATGCCAATCAAATCGTCCAGGAAATGGCGGGCGAAATCCTGCCGGTCGTGCAACAGACGCCGGTCCTGGCGGGCGTCTGCGGCACCGATCCGTTTCGCCTGATGCCCGTATTTCTGAAACAACTGCGGGAAAGAGGGTTTGACGGCGTGCAGAACTTCCCCACCGTGGGGCTGATCGATGGCGTGTTTCGCCAAAATCTTGAAGAGACCGGCATCCGCTACGATCAGGAAGTGTCCATGATCCGCTCGGCCCATGACCTGGGAATGCTCACCTGTCCCTATGTCTTTGACCCGGATCAAGCCGTGGCCATGGCCCATGCCGGGGCCGATATCCTGGTCGCCCACATGGGCCTCACCACCAAGGGCTCCATTGGTGCGAAAACGGCCTTCTCCCTGGACGACTGCGTGGGACGCATTCAGGCCATCCGGGATGCGGCTGTGGCCGTCAACCCGGAGATTCTGGTGCTGTGCCATGGGGGGCCCATCGCTGAACCGGAAGACGTCCGTTACATCCTGGCACACACGGAGGGCGTCGTGGGCTTCTTCGGGGCGTCAAGTATCGAGCGGCTGCCTACCGAAACCGCGATCGAGGCACAGGCCCGGGCTTTTAAATCTTTAACCTTGCCTCAGTGACCATTCTTTCCCATTCCTACGCCTAAACTCCACTTCTTTGTCATGCCATCATGGCAAACGGACATTGCCGGCAAGGCCCGGTTTCATACGAGGTGGCTGTTGGCCGATGTCTGGGAATTCCCCCGCAACACCCGCCACATGATCCCGGGCCGCATCAGGCTTTGCGGTGGCGCCAGCAGGCCGGCCACCTCGTTGAAGGCCCGGGCCACCACCGGATCCCGGTGCGCCGCCCGGTGCAGCCGCGCCATGTAAGCGTTGATGAAGCGGATGGCCGGCGTGCGCTTCCCTTCCGCCTCCGGGAAGCGCAGGTCGCCGCTGACCACGATCTGCCAGGGGTTGTCGATGCTCCGCGCCGCCCGGCGGAAGAAGCGCCGCCACAACCCCTCGCTTCCCCGGCGCAGCTCGTGCTGTAAATCCAGCGCCTCCATCGCCGCCACCGACATCCCCTGACCGTAGATGGGGTTGAAACTGCAGATGGCATCGCCGAAGACCAGAAAGCCCTCCGGAAAGCGGTCCAGCTTATCGTAACGGCGCCACTGGCTGGCCCTGAAGGGATAGGGAAGAAAATCGGAAAGCGGCTCAGCATCCTTGATCACCTCATCGATCTCCGGCGCAGGCAGACTCCTTGCAAAAGCCAGAAATCCCTCTTCATCCCTCGGCGGTGCATCGCGAGTAAAGCCAATCAATGTGACCGTCCAGCGCTCCCCTTCCTGGACAACCATCACCCCGCCTCGTTTGCATTCCGGAGAAGGGGTGACAATCACCACCTTGGCGCCGTTCAGGTGTTCTGGACGGCGACGATAAAGGCGGGTTACACCGGACACGTTGACCGTCACCCGCTCTTCCTTCGGCGGGGCATAGCCCATCTCTGCCAGCCATTTCGGTGCCCGGGAGCCCCGCCCCGATGCATCCACCACCAGATCCGCCTCCAGCACCTCCTCGGCGCTGCCTTCCACCCGGCGCAGGATGCGTACCCCGCGCACTCGCCCACCACGCTCCGACGGCGCCAGGCCCAGCGCGTCACACTGTTGGATGGCGCAGACGTTGGGCAGCGCCAGCAGCCGTTGCCGCACGTAGCCTTCCAGCAGGGGCCGGCTGACACCCAACGTGCCGAGACGTCCGTCTTCATTCGTGAAACGGGCGTGATAGCCGCCGCCGTCGAACCAGATCAGCTCCCTTTCGGGACGGTTAATGAGCGGCACACCTCGATCCATCAAATCGGCGGCCAGGCCGGGGAACAGCCCCTCCAAGACCTCAGCGCCCCGCAGCAGCAGTGCGTGGGTATGCCGTCCCTGGGGCACCCCCTTGCGGTTCTCGCCGATAGGCGGAAAGGCGTCCCGCTCGATGAGGGTCACCTGCTGGTAAAAGTCGGCCAGAGCCCGGGCGGCCAGCAGCCCGCCCATGCTGGCGCCGATGACGATGGCATGGTTTTGATTTGGCATGGCTGTCTCCTTTATCCTCTCAGTTGTTTCTGCAAAAACGGAATGAACGCACCGGCCACGGCTTCAGGGTCGTCGGCGAAGGGCCAGTGACCGCTCTGCTCCAGAATCACGATCCGGGAGCGGGGGAAGAACTCCCGCTGGCGTTCGGCGTAGCGCACCGGCACGTACGGGTCGGCCGCGCCCCAGATGACCAGGGCCGGCACGTCCAGTTGCCGGAAGAGCGGCCCCAGCATTTCGGCCATCTGGCCGGGGTTGTCCGTGGCCCGGTAGAGGCGCAGCACCGCCCGCTTGGTGCCCCAGTCCAGGTCACGGTACATGCGGTCCACCATGGCTTTGGGCAGGCCGCGGGGGTTGCCGTGCCGGAGTGACAGGCCAAACGCGGTGCGGGTGGTGGTGGCAAAGAAGAGTTCGCCCAGGAGCGGCGTGCGCCAGATACGGGCCAGGTAGTGCCAGCGGTAGCCGGGCATGATGCCGATGTTGATCAGGGTCACGCTGGCCAGCCGCTCCGGGTGTTGGGCGGCCCAGGTCAGGCCCCACGGCCCGCCGAAATCGTGCAGCACCAGGTGCGCCCGCCGCACGCCCAGGTGGTTGAGGAGGCCCTCCAGGTGGCGGGCATAGCCTTCCACGGTGTAGTCGAAGTCCTTGGGCTTGTCGGCCTGGCCGAAGCCGGGCATGTCGGGAGCCACGGCCCGGGCGAAGCCGCCCACCCGGCCCACCAGGTCGCGCCAGTCCTCCGACGAGCCGGGGTTGCCGTGGACGAAGACCACTGCCTCTTCGCTGCGCCGGTCGCCGCTCTCCAGATAGGGGGAGCGGATGCCCTGATAGGTGACCGCGCCTTTACATAATGTGTTTTGACTGATAGTAGCCACCTGCATACTTATCCTCCTTCACCCCAGGCGGCCAGGAAGGCCGGCCCGGTATCGAAAATGAAATCCTGGATGTGCACCGCCTTGCCCCGCCGCAGGGTGGTCACCGTCACGCCGCTGTTTTGACCCTGACGGCCCTGGCGGTTGACGACCTCCACATCCCAGCGGGTGACCACCACGTTATTGCCCACCATGTCGAACAGGTTGGCCACCGCCACCCGGCGCACGGTGAACGCAAGGTGGGAAACTGCGCGAAGAACTGCTCGAACCAGCGGGCCACCGACTCCTTGCCGGTATGCACGCCGCTGGCGCGCACGTCGCCGGGAAAGATGAAGGTGACGTCATCGGCAAAGTTCGAAAGCACCGCCTTCAGATCGTGGCGGTTGAAGGCCTGATAGATGGCCGGGGTTTTGCGTTGGGCAAGCCAGGCGCCGATCATCGCTGTTTTCCTCCTTATTCCTTCCGTGCCCAGGCGGCGACCAGCGGTGGGGTGATCAAGGTGCAGCCCTTCTCCACCGCCTCCTGCCGCATACGCCCGGCCAGGGTGTCCACCTGCACCTCTTCGGCGGTGGCCACGCCGGTCTGCTGCATCAGGGGCAGCAGGGTGCGGGTCAACTGCTCGATCCAGGCATAGATGGCCGAGTCCGGCCCGTTTTCGTAGCGGAGCATGGCCATGGTCTGGGCGCCCGGCAGGCCGGCGCTTTGTGCCCGCTGGTGGGCAAAGGCGATGGCTTCCGGCGCCCGGTCCACGCCGATGACCGCGCCCTCCGGCCCGACCAACTTCGCCGCCAGGAACGAGACATCGCCGGCGCCACAGCCCACATCCAGCACCCGCATGCCGGGGACCAGGCCGGCCTTGAGCAGCATGATTTCGGTCAGTTCACCGAGAAAGCGCTCTTGATGGACCAGCCGCTCCAGTTCGGGCTGCGAGTGGCCCAGGGCGTACTGATTGGATAGGGTTTGGATAGATTCCATATTGCACCTCCGTTGGTTGGGAACATGTTTAATGCCGGAGGGGCGCACAGATTGTTGTGCGCCCCTCCGAATGGCTTAGCCGCCCGGCCGGATGGGTTCGGGGATCACCGGCGACACGTCCCAGAGCTGGACCGTGATGTTGGTGCAGCCGGCAGCCCGCAGGCCCTCCATCACCCGGGCGAAATCCTCCGTTTCGATGAATTTCAGGGCCGACGCCAGGCTGTCGTACTCGGTGATGCTCATCACGTGGGGGCTGGCGTGGAAGGCGTTGCGCAGGCCGCGGAACTCCTTGACGCCCGGCTGGCGCACCACGGCGGGGATCCACTCTGTACGCGCCTGCTCATTATAGGCTTCCATTTTCTCCTGCGGCGGCAGGTCCCAGGTTACAATTGCCAGTGCCATTTTTTGCCTCCTTTCATGAGTGACAAACATTAGCCGGTAAGGTGTCTTCAGGAGGCAATATAGGGCAATGGGCTGCTAACTCTCCAGACAGAAAACTGCTAAATTTTTGCCAAAAAAGAGGACGGTCACCTGGAGGTGACCGTCCTCTTGAGCCTGACGAAAACCAGTACAGTCTGGCGTAAATACCATGGCAGAAATTCGTTCGCCCGTTCCGGTTTATTGGTTCAGCCAGCTTTCAAGTTGGAACTCCTCGGCGAAAGGGTTCACAAAGCGGACCCCTTCCGTGACCTGTCCCACGTTGAAGTCCTCGCTGAAAACAACCGGTATCTGGTTCAGCCGGGCAGTGGCCCAGATCTGAGCATCCCAGAAGCTAAATTGGTGGTCGCGCACCCCGCGGGCCGCTTCCAGGACGATCAGGCCGGTCAGGTCCAGAACCGTCCAGCTCTGGAGATAGTTTTTCACCCGATCGTAAGCGTCAGGCACAGAGAGGGGGGCGGCAATCTTGCGGGTCACAGCGACAAAGAACTCAGACAGCACCTGGGTGCTGATTGCGCCCGCACCGCTGATGGCCAGGAAATCCAGAACTTCCAGGGCTCGCCGTTGCTTCTCGGGTTCGGCGCGATCGTAGGCATAGACCAGGACGTTTGTATCCACCAGCGCTCTAGCGCCCATACAGGTCCTCCCGTCGCCAGGTGCGTTGCCCGGGCACAGGACCTTCCTCGATCAGGCGCAGGATGAATGCCCGCTCCTCCTCCCAGGCAGCCGGATCCCGCCAGGGAAAACGCAATGACCGGGTGAACTGGTCAATGGCCCGGCGGATGATCTCAGCCTCGGTTAGACCGTGTTCTTTCCCCAATTGCTTGAGCATGGCCTCTTGACGGGGCTCGATATAAACCTGCTTCCGCACCTTGGTTGCCATGGGCTCCTCCTTCGCTACCGTAGCCGTATATACATCACATTATACATCATAATAGCCCGGGGACAAAGGCAAACAGAAGGGCTTTTACCGCAGGCGCAACTCCCAGGCACGGACGATGACTCATGTCTCGTCGCCCTGCTACGAAGCAGAGGATGGGCCATACAATTCCCGCTGCCAGAGCCAGTCGGTGACCCGCTCGATGCCTTTGCTCAGGTGGTAGCGGTAGGTGCTGAAGGGCAGGTCCAGCAGTTCGGCGGCGGCCTCCTGGGTGGGGGCCGGCTGGAAATAGGTGTGGTAGAGGGCGCGGTAGAGTTTCTCGTCTTTCGGGTTGGTAGTCAGGCTCTCGACGGCGGCCCGCAGCAGGGATTGGAGGGCCTCCGGGCCGGGAGTGGGGCCGGCCATATCCCGCAGGAGGCGGGAGCGCAGCAGCGGGTTATGCGCCAGGGCGTCTGGCCGCCTGTAGTCCCGCAGGGCCTGGCGCACGGCCTCGGCAAATTCGGGCTGGGAAAGGACCATCAGGGGCGGAGCCGAGGTCTGGTGGACCGGTTGCGGCTGGAATTCCAGGTCGAGCTGTCGCTCCTCCAATATCCGGTTCCAGACCGACAGCGGCTCGGCGCGCCAGTCGTGGGCAAAGCCGCCGTAGCGCCGGCCGCCCACCTCGAAATCGGCTTCGGCGACGCGGCAGAAGTTGATATAGGTGAACAAGCCTTCCCAGGAGGGCGGGTCGGCGGTGCAGCAGAAGGTCCAGGCCAGGTTGGGGGTGGTGAGCCAGGTGATCACCGTGTTCAGGGTGATCATGTTGTGGGTCAGGGGCGTCTGGTAGCTCTCGCGGCCCATCCAGAAGCGGGCAATCTGGATGCGCTCGCCGGGGCGCAGGGGGCCGTAGCGGCGCACAAAGGCCCAAATGGCGCGCAGGGCCGGGTCGGCCTGCTCATCCTCTGGGGTCACAGTTTCCAGCAAGAGATTGGCGGCAAAGCCCAGGAGCTGAGGCTCCGGTCCGCGGTACACCACGAATGCCTGAGGCTGGCGCTGAAGCCAGTAGGCAACAACACGGGCCGAGTCCGCTCCTTCGTGCTGCTCGACCATGGCCAGAATGTGAGGGTGATCTTGAGGGCTTGCCGGCTCGTGATAGGCGCCACCCATAGCTTTCCAGTCATAGTAGGGTTTCATCAGGGGGTGGTGACGTTGCAGGTAGATCAGGTCGAAGATGGCCTGTTGGCGGGCCAGGCCGCTACTCTGCCAAAAGCGGCGGCTCAGATGTCTTCGCACCTGGCGGTAGAGCTGCTTCCAGGTCTCTGGGTTGCGCCAGCGCAGGTCGGCTTCGAGCACATCCCGCACCAGGTCATGGGGAAAGAGGCCGTCCGGGCCGGTCTCGATGAAGGAAAGGCCGCGCAGCCAGGCGAAGAGGGCGGGGGTGGCTTCTTCACCCAGCACCTCGGCCAGCAGGGCTTCGGTGGTTACCCGGGCCAGCGCACTGACTTCCAGCACCTGCCGATGCAAGGGGGTAGGCACGTCCTGCATGAACCGCTCCACCAGCAGGCGCACCGTGTCTGACGCCTGTTCCAGGCCGATTTCTTGGACTGGCGTTGCGTCCAGAGCCAGCCAGTCGGCCAGCAGGACCAGGGCCAGGGGGTGGCCGTAGGTGACGCCGAGCGCGGCTTCCTGCAACATCAGTGGCACCTGGAGCACGGTCAACAACTGGCGGCTTTCTTCGGGACGCAAGTTGCGCAGGGAGACGATGCGGGCCAGCTCCCGCCAGGCAGGGTCCGTGCGCCAGGGCTCCGCGGGGGGATTGCGGCCGGCGATGACCACCAGGACGTGGGCCGGGAGTGCGGGCAGGAAGGTCTCCCGTAGCCAGCCATCCAGCGCCAGGAGGCGCTCATAGGTATCGAGCAGGAGGACCGCCGGCGGGAGATGGGCCAGGGCAGCGAGTCCGGGCCCGACCACCTCTGGGCTGGCAGCCTGGGCCAGGACACGAAGAAACCCCTGGGGGGAAGGATCTATGTCCCGGCTATCCAGCCAGTAGACAGCCCGCCCCCAGTCGGTGGCTAGCCGGGCAAATTCCCTCAACAGGGTCGTCTTGCCCACGCCGCCGGGGCCGAAGAGATGGAGCACGAGGAAAGGGGGCTCTTCGGCCAGCAGGGCCTGGCGGAAGAGCTCCAGCTCCGCGGCCCGGCCCACAAAGCGCCCGCGGCGCGCCCTATCTAACCGCTCGCGGATGGTGGAAGGGTGCCCGGCACCATCATGGGACATGGGTGCGCTCTCCGGATTCCAGACAATCGGCACCCGACCCGATTCAAGCCAGCTGCTGGCCCAGGAATTGGACCGTTCGATCCCAGGCCAATTCCGCCGCCTCTGGATCAAATTCGGGCCGGTCCGCCTCGGCAAACCAGTGTTCCGTTTCCGGGTAGATGTGGAAGAGGGCATTTCGGCCGGCCGTCTGAATACGCTCGGCCAGGGCTTTGGCCCTGGCCCCATGGGCCCCCCACTCATCCTGGGCGGCGAAGTGCCCCAGAAAATCGGCCTGCACCTTATCGAATTTGCCGCCGCCCGTGCCGTAGTAGAGGACCACCGCGTTGACCGTCTGATTTCGGCTGCGGGCCGCCTCAATGGCGAAGCCGCACCCCAGCGAAAAGCCCACCACCCCGATCTGGGAACTGGTGAGTGCAGGCAAATCCACCAGAAAATCCACCGCGTCCGCCACCAGGCGGTTGGTGGCCTTGCGGTCCAGCGCCTGGCGGTGCCGGGTAGCATCCTCAATGGTGGTGGCGACGGCGCCGTCGTAGTAATCCGGTGCGAAGGTGACAAAGCCGGCCTGGGCCAGCCGGTCGCTCAGCTCCTGGATGAACGGATTGAGTCCCCACCAGGCGTGGAGGAGCAGGACGCCGGGTCCGCTGCCCGAGGGCGGCAGGGCCAGATACCCCTGGAAGGACTGTCGCCGGCTTTCAACGGTGTGCATGGGCATGGGGATATTCCTTATCATTTTAGGAGCCTCCTGGCAAGTGCATCGGCCAGGGTGGACACGGGTAACGGTGGGAAACGTACGAATGGCATTATAGGCGCGATTTGGGATGCTTTCAAGCAACGCGGAAAATTCCCATCCCTCAGGCCGTTACGGTACACTAATACAGTCTGGCGTAAATACCACGGCGCAAACTCGACAGCACTACCTCTGGTAGAAACCATCGGCGAATTTCTGCCAGGATTTACGAACAGGCAACCAGGGCTGGCCCTGCCCGGCTTCCCCAGCCCCCCACCCACCAGGACACAACACCGGTCTGGGGTCACCCGCCGCCCATCGACAGACACCTGGACGATGGGCCACCCATTTGTCATCTATTTTTATCCGTACCCGTCTGGAAAGAGCAGGTATCCCATGGAATCCAACCCCACCTTGCGCAGCCGGGCCTGGTTCGGACGAACCGACCAGCTCGGCTTCATCCACCGTAGCTGGATCAAGAACCAGGGCCATCCGGATCACATGTTCGACGGCCGGCCGGTCATCGGCATCTGCAACACCTGGTCGGAACTCACTCCCTGCAACGCCCACTTCCGCATCCTGGCCGAAATGGTCAAGCGGGGCGTCTACGAGGCCGGCGGCTTCCCCCTGGAGTTCCCGGTCATGTCCCTGGGCGAGCCCATCATGCGCCCCACCACCATGCTCTACCGCAACCTGGTCAGCATGGACGTGGAAGAATCCATCCGGGCCAATCCCCTGGACGGCGTGGTGATCCTGGCCGGCTGTGACAAGACCACGCCCGCCACCCTCATGGGCGCAGCCAGCGTAGACCTGCCCACCATCGTGGTCTCCGGCGGCCCCATGCTCAACGGCAAGTACCGGGGCCGCGACATCGGCTCCGGCACGGACGTCTGGAAGTTCACCGACGACGTGCGCGCCGGCCGCATGAGCATGGAAGAATACCTGGAGGCCGAATCCTGCATGTCCCGCAGCGACGGCCACTGCATGACCATGGGCACCGCTTCCACCATGGCCTGCATGGTGGAAGCCCTGGGCCTCACCCTGCCCAGCGGCGCGGCCATCCCCGCGGCAGACTCCCGGCGCAAACGGCTGGCTCACCTGGCCGGCAATCGCATCGTGGAGATGGTGCGGGAAGGGCTGACCCTCTCCAAGATCCTCACCCGGGAGGCTTTCGAGAACGCCATCCGGGTCAACGCGGCCATCGGCGGCTCCAGCAACTTCGTCGTCCACCTGCTGGCCCTGGCCGGCCGGGTGGGCGTCCCCCTGAGCCTGGACGACTTCGACCGGCTGGGCAGCCATCTGCCCTTGCTGGTGAACCTGATGCCCTCGGGCCAATATCTGATGGAGGATTTCTACTACGCAGGCGGGCTACCGGTGGTGATCCACGAGCTGAGGGAGCTGCTCCACATGGACGCCCTGACAGTGACGGGAAAGAGCGTGGCCGAGAATCTCGCGTCCCCAGGGGCGACCGTCTGCTACAACCGGGAGGTCATCGCCACTTTGGACAAACCCTTCCAGCGGGAGGCCGGTCTGGCCGTGCTCCGGGGGAACCTCTGTGAGGACGGGGCCATCATCAAGCCGTCGGCCGCCTCGCCGGAGCTGCTGCGCCACCGGGGCCGGGCCGTGGTCTTCGAGTCCATCGAGGACTACCACGCCCGCATCGATGACCCGGACCTGGAGGTGGACCGGGATTCGGTGCTGGTGCTGAAGTACGTGGGGCCCAGGGGCTACCCCGGCATGCCCGAGGTGGGCAACATGGGTCTGCCCAAGAAACTGTTGGAGCAGGGGGTGAAAGACATGGTGCGCATCTCCGACGGCCGCATGAGCGGCACAGCCTTTGGCACGGTGGTGCTCCACGTCGCGCCCGAATCGGCCGTGGGCGGCACCCTGGCCCTGGTGGAAAACGGCGACCCCATCGAGCTGGACGTGCCCAACCGGCGCCTGCACCTGGATGTGCCGGAAGAAGAGCTGGCCCGCCGCCGGGCTGCCTGGCGCCCGCCGGTCACGCCCTACACGGAACGGGGCTACGCCCGGCTATACGTGGAGCACGTCCTCCAGGCGAACCAGGGCGCGGACTTCGACTTCCTGGTGGGCAAATCCGGCGCGTTCATCCCGCGGGATTCCCATTAAAACCCCATGCCGGTAGAGGCGCACGACCGTGCGCCTCTATCTCCTTTATCTCTTTATCTCTACACCTCTTGACACTGCCCCAAACCCATGCTATCATGCCTGCAGTTTATTGACACGTGTAAGGTTACACGTGTCATCTGCCTTTGTCATCTTCCCATCTACATTTTTCAGGTACTTTTCCCATGAAACGTCCCACCCAGGCGGATGTTGCCCGGCTGGCCGGGGTGTCCAGGGCCACCGTCTCCTACGTGCTGAACAACCAGACCCGTGGCCGGGTCCCCATTTCTGAAGAGACCCGGCGACGGGTCCTGGATGCCATTGCCGAGCTGGATTACGTGCCCGATGCCCGCGCCCAGGCCTTGCGCTCCGGCAACACCAAGACCATCGGCCTTATCATCCCGGATATCCACAATCCGCACTTTTGGGAAATGGCCGATGGCGCCGAGCAAGCGGCCAGGGCCGCCGGCTACGACATCCTTCTCTCCAGCATCCGCCCAGAAGATGAGCATGCCAAGGATATTTTCAAAAACCTCGCCCGGCGGCGCATCGACGGGCTGATCATGGTGCCCAGTTTTCTCTACGATTCCGCCGAAGCCCAGAAGACCCTGGCTGCCCTGCTGAAACGGCGCCTTCCTGTGGTGGGCATCATGTCCGGCCACGGTCATGTCCCCCACAAGATCGACCGCATCCTCGCCGATTATCGGGACGCCACCCTGGAGCTGATGGCCCGCCTGCTAGCCTGGCAACACCGGCGGATCGGTTTCGTCTTCGGGATCGCCGTGCCGACCCTGGGCAATGACCGCCTGGTCGCCTATCGGGAAAGCCTGGAAGCTGCCGGATTGCCTGTGGATCCGAACCTGATCATCCAGTGCGGGCCGACCCTGGAAGACGGCTATCAGGCCACCCGTCAGTTGCTGGAACTGCCCACACCACCCACAGCCCTGTTGGCCATCAACGACCTGTTGGCCATCGGCGCCCTGCGGGCCATCGCCGACGCGGGGCTCCGGGTGCCTGACGACATCTCCCTGGCCGGCTACGACGATATCCCCCTGGCCCGGTATCTGGTTCCGCGCCTCACCACCGCATCCAAGGATGGCACGAAAATCGGCCAGGAGGCGATCCGGCTGTTGCTGGCGCGGCTAGAACAGCCGGACTCCCCCCCGCAGGAGGTCCGAGTCCCGGCTCGCCTGATTCTCCGGGAGTCGACCGGACCGGTACCGATCGTCGAGCGGTAGGCAATGTCCGACGACCGCCGGACCTCTGCCATGTTTTCTGCTGCCATGTTTGCTGCGGGGTTCTTGTAGCATTGTTCCCCAATGTTCGAAGAGTACTTTCCCACCTACTCTATCACTCCAGGAGGAATCCCATGACACAGAAGCTATCCCGTCGAAAATTTCTGCAGCTATCGGCGATGAGTGGCCTGGGGGCTGCCCTGGCCGGCTGTGTGGCACCCGCCGCACCCGGCGCGACCGAAGCGCCCACAGCAGCCGCCACGGCAGCAGGTGCCGGCAGTGCCTCTGCCCCCGCGGAGCTACGCTTCGTCTGGTGGGGCGGCCAGCTTCGTGCGGACATCACCACCCAGGTCATCAAGATGTTCGAAGCCAAGCATCCCAACGTGAAGTTCACCTACGAGCCCCTGGGCTTCGAAGAATATTGGACCAAGATGACCACCCAGGCTGCAGGAGGAGGTCTGCCGGACATTATGCAGCACGGCTCACCCACCCTGGTGGAATGGGCCAAGAACGGCTTCCTCCTCCCCCTGGATGAGTATGTCTCCTCTGGCGTCATCGACTTCACCCATGTGCCCGAGGTTCTGCAAACCCACGGCATGGTGGATGGCAAGATCTATGGGGTGAGCGCCGGCACCAATGCCAACGGCATTGTCATCGATCTGGATGCCTTTGAGAAAGCCGGCGTAGACGTTCCCCCAGACACGTGGACCTGGCCAGAGTTCGAGGAGCTTGTGTTGACGCTGCACGAGAAGCTGGACATCTGGGGCTTTGGCATGTATCTCCATCACATCGATCTGTGGCGGGTGATCTATGCCGGCCTGGGCATGGAGCTCTACGCGCCCGACGGCAAGTCCCTGGGCTACACGGATGACCAACCCCTCATCGATCACATGAAGATGATCCTGCGCCTGCAGGAAGCCGGTGCGATCCCATCCCTGGCAGAAGAGAGCGAAGTGCACGGCCTCGGCCCGGAAAGCCAGTTTATCGTCTCTGGACAGGCTGCCATGGACTGGCTGGCCGGCTCCAATCAACTGGTTGCCCTGTGGACCGCAGCTGGCGAGGAGCGGCGGTTTAAGATCATGCCCGTTCCCAGGGCTGTTGGTGGCAAGCAGGGACTCTCCATCCGCCCCAGCCAGTTCGAGGCGATCACGGTACATTCCCAACATCCGGAAATCGCCGCCATGTTCCTGGATTTCTTCATCAACGATGTGGAGGCCAACAAGGTCCTGAACGGGGAACGGGGAGTGCCCATCAACACGGTGGTGTTGGAGGCGTTGAAGGCAGAAGCCCAGCCGCCCCAGGCCGCTATCTATGATTACCTGGCTCGCCTGGCAGAAGATTCCACACCCTATTCCCTGGTCCAGGATCCTCTGGGGGTGGAGGACATCCGCACCAACGTCTACTACCCGGAATTCACCGATCCGGTGCGCTATGGCCTGATCACACCGGAAGAGGGTGCCCGGGTATTGCGGGAGCGGGCCAACGAGATTCTGGCCGCAGCCAACTAAGCCGTCCTGTCAAAATGCCGGGTATCCCTCCGGTCGTAAGCCCGGGGGATACCCGGGTGTTGGCAGGACGTTGAATCCGTACGGTGTCGGTATGCTTGATATTGGCATAAATGAGAGGGAGGTTCCATGTGGCTGGCGTAGTGGAAATGGGCGCGGAGTCCCTGCCCCCAAAAACAGCAGCCGCCAAACCACGGAGCAGGCGGTGGCGTCAGGATAACTTGATGGGCTACCTGTTCATCTCGCCCTGGCTCATCGGCTTTTTCGTCTGGACCCTTATTCCCATCGGTGCATCCCTGGTGTTGAGCTTCACGGATTACAATATCCTGGCAGGCGCTCCGAATTGGGTGGGATTCCAGAACTTTCAGAAGATGTTCCTGGGCGACCCCCGATACTGGCGCGCCGTCAAGGCAACCTTCTACTTTACCTTTGCCTCGGTCCCCCTGAAGCTGGCCTTTGCCCTGGCAGTGGCCATGGTCCTGAACCGGGCACGAGCCTTTGTCGGGGTCTACCGGGCCATGTATTACGCGCCATCCATCGTGGGCGGCAGTATCGCCGTGGCCGTGATGTGGCGGGAGATCTTCGGCAGCAACGGCCTGTTCAACGCGCTTCTGGCGCTGGTGGGTCTGCCGGGAAGGGCCTGGCTGGGCGATCCCGCGACGGCCATTTGGACCTTGATCCTGCTGGCGGTGTGGCAATTTGGCTCGCCCATGTTGATCTTCCTGGCCGGTCTCAAACACATCCCCCCAGAATTCTACGAGGCTGCTTCCATCGACGGGGCCGGTTTCTGGGCCAAGTTCTTGCGCATCACCCTCCCCTTGCTGACCCCGGTGATCTTCTTCAACCTGGTGATGCAGCTCATCTACGGGTTCATGACCTTTACCCAGGCCTATGTCATCACCGGCGGGAAACCCCTGGACACCACCCTGTTCTACAACCTGTATGTGTTCAACCGGGCCTTTCACGTCTTCGAGTTGGGGTACGGGGCGGCCATGTCTTGGGTGTTGCTGGCGGTCATCGCCGTCGTCACCGGGCTGATGTTTCGTTTCTCCCGTTATTGGGTTTTCTACGAAGCTGCGGAGTAAATCTCGGCAGAAATTCGCCGATAACATCCACCAAAGATAGTACCGCCGAATTTCTGCCGTGGTATTTACGCCAAACTGTACGGAGCAGGAGACCATGGGCGCATTCAACGACTCTTCCACCATCAGAGCAAATCCCAAAAGAGTGCCGGAGTTACTCAAGACGGGAGCCTTTCACGCCGGAGTGCTGGCCCTGAGTTTCGTGATGATCTACCCCCTCCTCTGGATGCTGGCTAGCTCCTTTAAGGGGCCCGACGAAATCTGGACCAACGTCTCCTCCCTGATCCCCCGGCGCTTCACCCTGCAAAACTACATTGAAGGGTGGGCCGGCTTTGGCGGCGTCACCTTTACCACCTATTTCAGAAATTCCCTGCTGGTGACGATTATCAGCACGGTAGCCTCAGTCTTCTCGTCGGCGGTGGTAGCCTATGGTTTCGCCCGCATCCGCTTTGCCGGACGGGGCTTTTGGTTCGCGGTGATGCTGGCGACCATGATGTTGCCGGTGCAGGTCCAGATCATCCCTCAATACATCGTTTTCAGCCGCCTGGGTTGGGTCAACACCTACATCCCCCTGATTCTGCCCCACTTTTTTGCGGCTCCCTTCTTTGTCTTCATGATCGTCCAGTTCATCCGCGGCATCCCCAGGGAGCTAGACGAGGCGGCGGAAATCGATGGCTGCAACCGGGCGGGCATCTTCTTCCGCATCATCCTGCCCCTGCTCAAGCCGGCCCTGGTCACCGCCTCCATCTTCGCTTTCTACTGGAGCTGGGATGACTTCCTGACCCCCTTGGTCTACCTCAACAACCCTCGGCTGTACACCATCTCCCTGGCCCTGCGCTCGTTCGCCGATCCCTCTTCCGTAACCAACTGGGGCGGTGTCTTTGCCATGGGAACCTTGGCATTGGTGCCTGTGTCTGTCTTGTTTGTCGCCTTCCAAAAATATCTGGTGGAGGGGATCAGCACCACAGGCCTGAAAGGATGAGGCAGGACATCACGTGGCCTCGCCCGCGGGAAGGGGCAGGGAGCGGGCAGCCAGCAAACGCTTTACCCAGAGGAAGACCAGCAAGGAACAGACCACCAGCCCGGCGGCCGCGGTGAAAAGTCCCTGGTAGCCCACGTATTCGGAGATCCAGCCCAGGCCGATGGCGCCCAGGCCAATGCCCAGGTCGACAGCGGTGGAAAACGACGCGATGGCCACACCCCGCCGATCCGGCCGAGCCATGCGGACGGTCAGCGCATTCAGCACCGGGTGGGCAGCGCCAAAGCCGATCCCATACAAAACCGCCGCCCCCACCACGCCGGCCAGTCCGGTGGAGAAGCCCAGGACCACCAGCGCCACCATGGCGAACAGCAGTGCCGGCACGATGACCACCCCTTCGCCGTAGCGATCCGAAAGGCTGCCGGCCGAGGGCCGGGTCAAGGCCAGGGTGAGGGCAAAGGCCAGGAAAAAGGTGCCCGAGTTCACCCCAATCGCATCCGCAAACAAGGGGACAAAAGTGGTGATCCCGCCATAGGAGCCGAAGAGGAAGAAGACCGCCAGGGTCAAGGGCAGGACCGACTTCTCCACCACGCCGATGCCCCTGCTGCCCGGCTGCCGCTGAAAAGGCATGGTCGCGCCAAAGGTCAGGAGGAGCGCCACCATGGACAGGCCAACGCCGGATAGGAAGAGGGCCCACGGGGAAATCTCCTGGAAGAGCCAGACGCCGAAAACCGGCCCCACCGCCATGGCCAGGGTCATGACCAGTCCCATCCACCCCATGCCTTCCCCCAGGCGAGGACGGGGAATCATGTCGGTGATGGCCGTCTGCAGGGAGGTGGAGGAAACGGCCCAGCTCACCCCGTGGAGGATGCGAATCCCCAACAACACCCCGACGCCCCCCACCCAGCCATAGAGGTACATGGCCAGGGCGAAGAGCAGGATCCCCCCCACGATAAACGGGCGCCGTCCGAACCGATCCAACAGGCCGCCGGTCAGGGGCCGAATGGCCACGGAAGCCAGCATGAAGAAGCCCATGGCCAGGCCCACCTGGGCCTCGCTGCCGCCCATCTGCTTGATGAAGACCGGCAGGGTCGGGTACAGGGCGTAAAACGCTACGAAAAGAAACAGCGTCCCCAAAATCGCGAAGATAAAAGAACGGGTCCAGAGGCGCTCCATGTTTTGTGCTCCTGCAGGTAGATCACCCGGCTCGCCCCCAACAGCCGGGCGCGGGTTCATCCGTCGCGGCGGTGGGCAACCGTCGCTACCCGGGGGCGCATTGTCATCTGGCGACTATTTTAGTATCCTGGGATGAAAAGGGATACAATAATTCTCCAGAATCCTTGTACGATCCTGCAAGTTCACAAGGAGCGGCCATGCATCTGATCAACCTCCGGTCTGTCGATAGCCAGGCCCAGCGAACCCAGGCCAATCGGGCCGAACTGGTAGAGCGGCTCACCCGGTATCTACCCACCGACGGCAGGGTGGAGCCCTTTCCGGGCATCCGCCTCCATCGCTCCTCGTCGCCCACCGACTCCCTGCCCGGCGTGGCCGACCCTGCCTTTTGTGTGATTGCCCAGGGGAGCAAAGAGGTCTACCTGGGAGAGGAGTGTTACCGGTACGATCCGTACCACTACTGCCTGGGGACGGTGGACCTGCCCGTGGTCAGCCGGGTGGTGGATGCCTCCCCCGAACGGCCCTACCTCAGCCTCCGCCTGACCCTGGATCCCGTCCTGGTGAGTTCGGTGCTGGCCGAGGCCGCGAACGGCATATCCCGGCGGCCGGCCAAGGTGCGGGCGTTCGATGTGAGCACCCTGGATCCAGATCTGCTGGACGCGGTGGTGCGTCTGGCCCGGCTCCTGGATGACCCGTCCGAGGCCACGTTTCTGGCGCCACTGGTAATCCGGGAGATTCTCTACCGGCTACTCATGGGGAACCAGGGGGACCGGCTCCGCCACATCGCCGTGCTGGGAGGCACGGCATCGCCCATCGCCCGGGCCATCGAGCGGCTCCGTCAGGATTTCGATCGCCCCCTGCGCATCGAGAACCTGGCGCGAGAGCTGGGCATGAGCGTCTCCAGCTTCCACCACCACTTCAAGGCCGTCACCGGGATGACGCCCCTCCAGTTTCAGAAGCAGTTGCGCCTCCAGGAGGCCCGCCGGCTGATGCTGGGCGAAAATCTGGACGCCACCAGCGCCGGCTACAGCGTGGGCTACAACGACCCCTCCCACTTCAGCCGGGAGTACAAGCGGCTCTTCGGCCAGCCGCCCATGCGGGACGTGGAACGGCTGCGGGCCATGGCCGAGGAAGTCGTTACCCCGGAGCTCTAGTACAGTCTGGCATGAATCCCCCGGCAGAAATTCGCCGACAAGTTCCACCAGGGGCAGTGCCGCCGAATTTCTGCCGGGATTTACTGGGCCACCGGCCATGGTCCGCTTCCCCCCTCTCCACCGGAGGGGCCAGACCCATAGCCGGGCTGCATCCGCAAGGTCCACAGGGTGGATGCCCCTGGCTCCTCCACCCCGTCGCAGGGGAGCAACGCGCCGGCGGGCACATCCCGCTGCAGGGTACGGCCGGCGGCCAGGTAGAAGGGCAGGGGGCTCTGAAACTCACTCCACCGTGACCGACTTGGCCAGGTTACGGGGTTTGTCCACATCCACACCCCGGTGGACGGCCACTTCGTAGGCGAAGAGCTGGAGAGGCAACACCGCCAGGATAGGCGCCAGCAGCTCGTGGCTGGGCGGCACGGGCAGCAGGAAGTCCGCCTTCTCCGCCAGGATGGGGTCGCCGGCTTCGGCCACGGCCAGCACTGTGCCGCCCCGGGCCTTCACCTGCTCCACCTGGCTGATCATCTTATCATAGACCCGGTCCCGGGGCGCGATGACCATGGTGGGCATCTGGTGGTCGATGAGGGCGATGGGCCCATGTTTCATTTCGCCAGCCGGGTAGCCCTCGGCGTGGATGTAGCTGATCTCCTTCAGCTTCAGCGCGCCTTCCCGGGCGATGGGGTAGTTCAGGCCCCGGCCCAGGTAGAGAAAGTGCTGGTAGTGGGCGAAGCGGCCGGCCAGCTCCCGGTAGTAGCTCCCCTGCCAGGCCGCCTCCAGCAGCTCGCCGGCCAGCCCAGGCAGACGGCTGAGCTCTTCCAACAGGGTCATCACCGCGCTGGCCGAGAGCAGCCCTCGGGCCTGTCCCAGGTAGATGGCCAGCAGGAGCAGGTCGACCGCGGAAGCGGTGAAAGCCTTGGTGCTGGCCACGCCGATCTCCGGGCCGGCCTGCATGTAGATGACGCCATCACAGAGCCGCGCCGCCTGGCTGCCCACCACGTTGACGATGGCCGCGGTGAAGGCGCCCTGGGCCTGGGCCTCTTCCAGCGCGGCCAGGGTGTCCACCGTCTCACCGCTCTGGGTGATGGCCAGGGCCAGGTGGCCGGGCCCGATGACCGGCTCCCGGTAGCGGAACTCGCTGGCGTAGTCCACCTCCACGGGCAGGCGGGCCAGCCGTTCGATGTAGTGCTTGCCCAGCAGCCCGGCGTAGTAGCTGGTGCCGCAGGCCACGATGGTGACCCGCTCCAGCGCCTGGACCTGGGCCGCAGAGAGGTTCAGGCTGTCCAACACCACCCGGCCGTGCTCAAAATCCAGCCGGCCCCGCAGGGTGTCGGTGAGGCTGCGTCCCTGCTCATAAATTTCCTTCTGCATGTAGTGTACATAGGTCCCCTTCTCCGCCGTGGCCAGATCCCAGTCGATGTGGATGGCCTGGCGGGCCACCGGTCGCCCTGCCAGATCGGTGTAGTGGGCGCCGTCCCGGGTCACCACGGCCATCTGGCGGTTGTCCAGGAAGACCATGTGGCGGGTGTGGTGGAGGATGGCCGGAATGTCGCTGGCCACGTAGGTCTCCTCCTGGCCCAGGCCGATGACCACCCCACCCGCGTTGCCCAGACGGGCGGCGATGAGGCGGTCGGGCTGGGCCCGGTTGAGGACGACGATGGCGCTGGGTCCCTGGAGTTCGCCCAGGGCACAACGCACAGCCCATTCCCAATCCCCCCGGCAGCCGTTGTGGAAGTGGTAGTGGATCAGGTGGACGATGACCTCGGTGTCGGTGTCGCTGTGGAAGGGGTAGCCTTCGGCCTGGAGGCGCCTGCGCAGCTCCAGGAAATTCTCCACGATGCCGTTCTGCACCAGCACGAACTGTCGATCCACGCTGCAGTGGGGGTGTGCGTTGCGCTCGCTGGGCGGACCGTGGGTGGCCCAGCGGGTGTGGCCGATGCCCAGGGTCCCCCGGACAGGCTCCGGCGTCCCAGAGCCGTTGCCACTGGCCGCCACCAACGCCATCAACTGGCTGAGCTTGCCGGCAGCCCGCCGCACGTGGAGGGTGCCGTCCTGGGCCAGCACGGCCAGCCCGGCCGAGTCATAGCCTCGATACTCCAGGCGCTGCAATCCCTGTAGAATAATGGGCGCCGCCTCCCGGGCACCCACATAGCCGACGATGCCACACATGGTTCAACCTCCTTGTTTTGGGTGCAAGGATCCTCCAAGGGGAAGGAAAACCGGCCCCAGGCCAGCCGCCGACATGGGTCGTGGCTGACCGACGGGAAGGGCCAGGCGCCGAGGCACCGCGTCCATGGGCTGGTGCCCCGGCAAGGGGCAGGCGCCTCCGGGCGCGAGGCCATCCGCGCGCCGGCATGGACCGGCCGGGCCGGTTCCTCCGGAATTCGATTTTCCAGTTGGAGCGATTCCACTGCAGAGCGCCTTTGTGCCGGCGGTTACCCGCCGGTTTTCAACGCTCGCTTGACCATGTATGGTGGGGAAGATTGTGACCAGAACCGGGGTGGTTCCTGGTTGGGCCGGTGGAAGCGACCCAGGGGCATCCGCTGATGGTTCGATTTTCCCGCAGACGCCAGTGGCCATGGGCCGGCGTCTGCGGTTAGCCCGGCGTGGAGCCGGGAACCCCCTCCTCGTCACCCGTCCCGGGCCAAAACGGCCGTGGGACGGGCCATGCGCTCTCTTCCCGTGGTTTTGGAACCCGCGCTACGCCACCTCCTGTTCCTGCGGCTGTTCATCCAGGCTGCTGAACGCTCGCTCCCGTGGCCGGGCCACGTTGGCGGCCAGTATATCAGACCGGGCCCCGCCATGCAACTGGACGAAATCGTCAGGATACCTCACCAGAGGGGTGCCCATGTCCAAAAGCGGGAGAACGTGCTATACTCTTGCAGTCTGGCGTAAATACCACGGCAGAAATTCGGCGGCACTACCCTACCGCTGGTGGATACCATTGGCGCATTTCTGCCGGGATTTACCCTGCCCGACTCCCATAACCGGACGGGGCGCCGAGCCGCACCCGCAGGTGGGAGCCCATTACCGATGGAATGACCAGATAGCCCATGCTCAGATAAACCGATGTCAGGAATCGAGCCATGAAAAAGCTCTCTATCTTCCGCCATGCCAAGGCCCGTCGGCCAGAGAAATATCCCCAGGATTTCGACCGCCCCCTGACCAAGCGAGGTCACCAGGATACCCGGCGCATGGCCCGCCTCGTCGCCCGGCTCAGCCCGCCAGTGGACCGGATCGTCAGCTCGCCCGCGCTGCGCACCCGGGAGACGACGGAGGGACTGGCGGCCGCGCTGAACGTGTCCCATGCCATCACCTGGGACGAGCGCATCTACGAGGCGAGCGCCGAGACATTATTGACCGTGCTGGGAGAAGTGCCGGGGGACGCGGAACATGTGGTGTTGGTGGGCCACAACCCGGGCATGGAAGCCCTGGTCTCCGGCCTCTGTGCCGGGGATCCGGCCCGCCTCAACTTGAAGATGCCCACTGCGGGCCTGGCCCACCTGGAACTGGAAATCTTCTGGTGGCATCAGATTCGCTGGGGATGTGGCCAGCTCCAGCTCCTGGCTGCCCCCAAGCAGCTGTCGAAATTGGGGGATTAGGGGATTGGGTAATTGGGGGACAAGATGCCTCCCAACTCCCCAATCCTCCCACCCCATACATACCTAACCGTAAACGTACACCTTGCCCTGGCTGGCCTGGGCGCCGGCAGCCAGGATCTCGGCGAAGGCGCCCACCACGGTGTCGATGTCGGCCCGGCTCACGTGGTAGTTGGTCACTGCCCGCATGCGCCGGGGCCCCACCGGGTTGATGAGGATGTGGCGCTGCTTCAAAGCCAGGGAGACCTGGGCCGCATCCAGCTCCGGGTGGGTGATGTCGAAGAAGACCAGGTTGGTCTCTACCGTCTCCGGCTGGATGGCGACGCCGTCCAACCGGGCCAGGCCCTCGGCCAGGGCCCGGGCGTTGGCGTGGTCGTCGGCCAGCCGCTCCACCATCTCGGTGATGGCCACAATGCCGGCCGCGGCCAGCACGCCGGCCTGGCGCAGGCCACCACCCAGCACCTTGCGGTTGCGCCGGGCCTTGCGGATGAAGTCTGCACTGCCCGCCACTACCGAGCCCACCGGCGCGGCCAGCCCCTTGCTCAGACAGACGCTGACGCTGTCCGCCGCCTGGACCAGCCGGGCCGGCGCCACGTTGAGGGCCACCGCCGCATTCCAGAGCCGGGCGCCGTCCACGTGCAGGGCCAGCCCGTGGCGATGGGCCAGCTCCCCCGCGGCATCCATGTACTCCACCGACAGCACCCGCCCGCCGCAGCGGTTGTGGGTGTTCTCCAGGCAGATGAGCCGGCTGACCGGATAGTGCTCGTTGTCCGCCCGGATGCTGGCCTCCACCTGCTCCAGGTCCAGGGAGCCGTCGGGCCGGTTGGGCAGGGGGCGGGGATGGATGCCGCCCAGCGCGGCCGCGCCGCCCTGTTCGTTGAGAAAGATGTGGGAGGAATCGCCCAGGATCATCTCGTCTCCCCGGCCACAGTGGCTCAGCACCGAGACCAGGTTGCCCATGGTACCGCTGGAAACGAAGACCGCGGCCTCTTTGCCCAACAGCTCGGCCACCATGGCCTCCAGCCGGTTGACGGTGGGATCCTCGCCGTAGACGTCATCGCCTACTTCGGCCTCGAACATGGCCTGGCGCATGGCGGCGGTGGGGCGGGTCACCGTGTCGCTGCGCAGGTCGATCACCGGGTTATTGCTCTCGCTCATGGGTTTTCTCCAGGGGTGGCATGGGGTTTCCGGTGCGTGGTGCATCCGCCAGGGGATGCACCACGCACCACGCGTCATCGGATTTCTGGGGGAACAGGCGCCTCCCGGTACCAGTACAGTCTGGCGTAAATACCACGGCAGAAATTCAGCGGCATTACCTCTGGTGGAACCTATCGGCGAATTTCTGCCGGGATTTACTGGCCCTGCCGGGCCAGGTAGGCATCCATGGCGGCGAAGAGGCGATCCATGTCCTGGTCGGTCACTTCGCCCATGTGGGCCAGGCGGAAGGCTTTGTCCTTAAAAATACCATAGCCGTTGGAAATCTGCATGTCCTGGGTGGCCAGGTGGCGATTCAGCTCTTTGATGCTGATGTTGCGGGTGTTGGCCACGTTGGTCACCGTGTGGGAGCGGTAGCCTTCCTCCGCGGCCAGCTCGAAGCCCCGCTCCACGGCCCAGCGCTGGGCCTTCTGGGCCAGGCGGGCATGGCGGGCAAAGCGGGCCTCCAACCCTTCGGCGAAGATGTGATCCAGCTGGACGCTCAAGGCCCGCATCAGGGAGATGGCCGGGGTGGCCGGGGTGGTGCTCTTCTGCAGCGACTTCTCCAGGTTCAGGAAATCGAAGTACCAGCCCCGCCCCTTGACCGTCTCGGCCCGGGCCAGGACCCGGTCGCTCACGGCGCAGAAGGCCAGGCCCGGCGGCAGCGCCAGCGCCTTCTGGGAGGAGGTCAGGCAGATGTCCAGCCCCCATTCATCCACCGGGATTTTCACCCCTGCGAAGGAGGAGACCGCATCCACCATGACCAGGGTTTCGGGGCTGATCTCCCGCACCACGGCCGCGATCTCGCCCACGGGGCTCATCACGCCGGTGCTGGTCTCGTTGTGGACCACGGTGATGGCATCTACCGGGCCGTCGGCCAGGGCTTTTTCCAGCGCTTCGGCCACTATCTCGGGCTTGACCGCGGTATTCCACGTCACGTCCACCCGGATGGCCTCCTTGTCACAGCCCAGGGAGACCTGATGCCAGCGCTGGCCAAAGGCGCCGTTGACAAAGTTGAGCACCCGGCCCCGCACGCCGTTGCGGATGGCCGCTTCGTGCAGGCCGGAGCCGGAGGCGGCCACGATGTAGACCCGGTTCTGGGTGAAGAAAAGTTCCTGCAGCTGTTTTTCCACCTTAGCAAAGAGGGATTCAAACTCGTCGGAGCGGTGCCCGATCATGGGGGCGGTCTGGGCGGCCAGAACGTCGGGCAGGACGTCCGTGGGCCCGGGAATGAAAAGGCGCTGGGCAGGCTTGGTCTGGGTATCCGTCGGCGTCACGGTGGTCATGGTTCGGCTTCTCCTTTGATGGACTGCAAACCGGCACTTCCTGCTGGCCGGTCTCTTCTTTGGGTCGGCGCTCCCTGGCTGGGTTTCCCTGTCGGGCATGGGCCGGCAGGCGTTTGTGCCATCCTGAACAATCTATTCTATTTTGCCACTGATACCCGGCCCACGCAATTCCCTGGCCGCCCGCGGGTACATCCTATCACGCGATTCATTTGTCGTTTGCCGCCATCCCCTGTACCCTATCATCACATGCTTGAACCACGATCATCGTCATGCGGAGTCGGCATCCTCAGATGCCGTCCCAAACGGCACAGCGCCGCATCTGAATTCTTCATGCACCTTCATTGCGTTGCGGAGGATGAAAAAACCCGCACGCTCCGTAGGTCACGCATCCCTGCGTGACATGGGTTCCCGTCCCGCTGGGTGCGGATGTCCGGCCAGGAGACCGGACCTACCCATCCGGGTTCCATTTTTTCAGGGCAGGATGCCCCCGCG
>NZ_VIGC02000038.1 GCF_006569185.2 Litorilinea aerophila
AGAGGGCACCGGGAATTTCCGCCGGGGTATTTACGCCAGACTGTAATCGCCCATTACCTGTAATCGCACCTTACATCGAGCAGAAGGAACACAACCATGCAGGAACGAGTTGGAGCTGTCACCTTGAAGGGAACCCCCCTGACCGTGTTGGGAACGCCGGTGCAGGTGGGGGAGCAGGCGCCTGAAGTGACCCTGGCCACAGGCATGACCACCAGCGCCCGGCTGTTGGCCGACAGCGCCGGCAAGATTCGACTGGTCAGCGTGGTGCCCAGCATCGACACCGGCATCTGTGATGCCCAGACCCGGCGCATGAATGAAGAGGCGGCCCGGCTGGGCGAGCAAGTGGTGGTGCTGACGGTCAGTGCCGATCTGCCCATGGCCCAGAGCCGGTGGTGCGGTGCCGCCGGTGTGGAGCGTGTCCGCATGTTGTCTGACCACAAGGAGATGGCCTTTGGCCAGGCCTACGGCACCTGGGTCAAGGAGCTGCGCCTGAACCAGCGGGCCATCTTCATCATCGATGCCCAGGACACGGTGCGCTACGCGGAGTATGTGCCGGAGATCGCCCAGCACCCGGACTACGACGGCGCCCTGCAGGCGTTGCAGGCCCTGCTCTAGAGCAGGCTGCCCCTGCCTTCCCTGGACGATGGGGTTCATCCTCGCCCAATCGGACCAGCCAACTCTGACCAGCCAACAAGGAGTCACGCACCATGATCTGGCTGTTTGCACCGGCCGCCGCTCTGATCGGCTATCTGCTGGGTTCGATTCCCGTGGGATTGTTGGTCTGCCGGCTTTACGGCGTGGACATTCGCCAGGTGGGTAGCGGCCGGATCGGCGGCACCAATGCCTGGCGTGCTGCCGGCTTGAAGGCGGCCATCCCCACCATCGTGGGGGATGCGGTGAAGGGCGCCGTGGCCATCGGCCTGGCTACCTGGCTCTTTGGCCTCCTCTTCCCCGAGCCGGCCACCATGGCCCCGGACCTGGCCATCCAGCGGCTGATGGCCCTGCATCTGGCCCAGGCCCTGGCCGGTGGGCTGGCTGTGGTGGGCCACAACTGGTCCATTTTCCTGGGCTTCAAGGGGGGCGCCGGTGGCATCACCACCGCGGCCACCACCATGGCCCTCTACCCGCCCGTGGGGGGCATGGTCTGGCTCATCGGCGGCTTTCTCATCTGGTGGAGTCGGATCGCCGCCATCGGCACCTTTGCTGTAGGGGTGAGCAGTTTTGCCATCTTCCTGATGCTGGCGGTGGAGGACTGGATCACCTACTGGCCCTACGTCCTCTACGGCGTGATCGTGCTGGTTGCCGTGTTGGTTGCGCTGCGGCCCAACCGGGAACGGTTGAAGGAAGGCAACGAGCGAGTGATCACCCTCTGGTGACCCCCATCTCCGTCTCACCTGAAGACGACCGGGCCTGGCCCGAACGCGCAGGCGGGGCCGCTGCCATCTGGCAGCGGCCCCGCCCGTTACTTGCGCCGTTTGGTCGCCTGGCCGTGTCCGGAGCCGTGTGGGACGGCTCAGGCCGGCTCCATGGCCTTGGCCTGGGTCGGGTGGACGGCCACCGGCTCGGCTGCGCCGGTGCGGTCCAGGGGAATGTCGGCCCGCCAGCGGGAATCGCTGATGATTTTTTCCACGTTGCAGCGATCCTTGTAGCGTTCCGCCACCTCGTAGACCTCGGTCAGGAGGCCTTCGTTCAGGGTGGTGGGGTTGAGGCCCAGGGCCAGGAACTGATCGTTGCGCACCACCAGCTCGTTTTCCAGGGATTCGTTGCGGGGGTTGATGTAGTAGCGGATCTCGGCCCCCGTGAGCCGGGAGACGATCTGGGCCAGCTCTCGCACCCGGTGGGTTTCGGTGGTCTGGTTGAAGATCTTCACCCGTTCGCCCTTGGCCGGCGGGTGGCTCACCGCCAGGGAGATGCAGCGCACCGAGTCCTGGATGTGGATGAAGGCCCGGGTCTGGCCGCCCGTGCCGTAGACCGTCAGCGGGTGGCCCACCGCAGCCTGGACCAGGAAGCGGTTGAGCACGGTGCCGTAGTCGCCCTCGTAGTCAAACCGGTTGATCAGGGCCGGGTCCATCATGGTCTCTTCCGTGTTGGTACCCCAGACCACGCCCTGGTGCAGGTCGGTGATGCGGACGCCGTCGTTCTTGTTGTAGTAGTAGAAGAGCAGCGCGTCCAGGGTTTTGGTCATGTGGTAGATGCTGCCCGGGTGGGGCGGGTAGGGGATCTCGATCTCCCGGTCCTGGCCGTCGATGTTGACCCGCACGTTGAGGTAGCCCTCGGGGATGGTCATGCCTGCGGTGCCGTAGCCGTAGACACCCATGGTGCCCAGGTGTACCAGGTGGATGTCCAGCCCCGACTCCACAATGGCACAGAGGACATTGTGGGTGCCGTTGACGTTGTTGTCCACGGTGTAGCGCTTGTGCCGGGGGGACTTCATGGAGTAGGGGGCGGCCCGCTGTTCCGCGAAATGGATGATGGTCTGAGGCTTGAGGTCGCTGATGAGCTCTTCCAGCTCGTGGTAGTCCTTGGCGATATCCAGGTTGACGTAGCCGATGGTCTTGCCCGTGATCCGCTTCCACGCCTGAAGCCGATGCTCGATGGTCTCAATGGGGGTGAGAGACTGGCAGCCCAGTTCCACGTCAATCTTACGCCGGGACAGGTTGTCCACGATGGTCACGTCATAGCCCTCGTTGGACAGGCGAAGGCTGGTGGGCCATCCACAGAAGCCATCGCCACCGAGTACGATAATTTTCCCTTTGCCGCTCATACTGCTTGTGTCTCCTTCTCTAAAGGCCAGGTTCACCTAGTAAATCCCGGCAGAAATTCGCCGAAGCTCTCCGCCAGAGGTCATGCCGTCGAATTTCTGCCGTGGTATTTACGCCAAACTGTACCAGGAACTCGTGCATCCCTGCCGTGCTCGGCAGCCGATGTTGGATTCCATGCCGTATTACACCACGTGCCGTATTACGTGCCGTATTACATCACGTAGAGGATAAAGCATGCGCGACATTTGGCCAAATACTGGCGCCCATCCTCGCGATTCAGGGACCACAGTTGGCCTGTGGTAGAATGGGGTGGCGGCCGTGGGCGCACGGCCGGAAGAATGATTACCCAGCGAGGTGGTTGGCCATGTACGGCGAGGATCGGCCTTTAAAGATTGCGATTTTTACCGAAACTTTTCTGCCCAAGATCGACGGCATCGTCAGCATTCTCTGCCTGATGTTGCAGCGTTTCCAGGAGCTGGGCCACCAGGCCATCCTCTTCGGCCCGCCCGGCGGCCCGCCGGAGTACGCAGGCACCGAGGTGGTGGGCGTGGGCGGCCCCCGCTTCCCCTTCTACCCGGAGCTGCGCATCAACATTCCTCGTCGCCGGGTCTGGCAACGGGTCTCCCAGTTCCAGCCGGACCTGATCCACGTGGTCAACCCCTTCTTCCTGGGGCCCTTTGGCCTCTCCTACGCCCGGCGGCTGCAGGTGCCCACCCTGGCTTCCTTTCATACGGATGTGGCCCGCTACGCCCGCTACTACGGGGCCGGTATCCTGGCCCCTCTGCTGTGGCGCTACATGCGCACCCTCCACAACCAGGCCGATGTGAACCTTTGCCCCTCCACCGCGGTGCGTCAGGAGCTGCGGCGACATGGCTTCCGGCGGGTGCGCTGGTGGAAGCGGGGCATCGACACCGACCGCTTCTGCCCTGGCCCGCGGGATCCGGCCATGCGGGCCCGCCTGACCGACGGTCACCCCGATGATTTCCTGGTCATCAACGTGGGACGCCACTCGCCGGAGAAGGGCCTGAAAGAGCTGCGGGATCACCTCTTCCCCCAGCCGGGCCTGCGCCTGGCCCTCATCGGCGGCGGCCCCAGCCACGAGCAGCTCAAAGAGCACTTCCGGGGCACGCCCACCGTCTTCCCCGGTTATTTGAAGGGCGACAAGCTGGTGGCGGCCTACCGCGCCGCCGACGCGTTTCTCTTCCCCTCCACCACCGAGACCTTTGGACTGGTGGCCCTGGAAGCCATGGCCTGCCGGGTGCCGGTCATTGCGGCCCGGAGCGGCGGCGTGGTGGATACGGTGGTGGACGGCATCAACGGCCTCTTCTTTGATCCAGACCAGCCCGAGCAGATGGGCGTGTTGGTGCGCCGGTTGCGGGAGAACCCGGACTATCGGGAGCAATTGGCCGAAAACGGCCTGGCCCACGCCCGCAGCCGCTCCTGGCGGGCCACCATGGACCAGCTGGTGGAATACTACCGCAAGGCCATCCGCGTCTTCCGCCAGGAGCAGATGCGCACCCGGATTCGCCCCACCCTCCACGGCCAGCCAGCCGGGTAGTCCCTCTGCCGGGCTCCGGATTCGCCGGTGTTGCCCCTGGGTCAGCAGGCTCCACTGAATGGATGAGCCAGGGGCCATTCACCCCGTTGAGGGCGTTTTAACGCACTTGGGGTGTGCCAGCCGATGATTGAAATCATCGGCCCAAGCCGGCCACGGCCGCATGCAGCGCGAACTCTCCTCGCTTCAGCGGTGGTATCCATACTGCACGGACGCTGCCCCGTATGGAAACCGGACCTATGGCCCTGCCCCCGGACGACATTGAGATACACCCCAGGTTTACCGCTACTTGCCTACTCCTGCAAAATTGTTACAATGGGCCAGATCGAATTGTCATCATTGTTGCCATCTGTCCGGTCGGTGATGGATGCCAGCCATTGCAGGAGGGAATGAATTTGAATGGACAAGAGCAGGTGATCCTGAGCGTACAGGACGTGCACAAACACTTCGGCGGTTTGAAGGCGGTGAACGGCGTCTCCTTTCAGGTTCAACGGGGAAAGATCACCGGCCTGATCGGCCCCAACGGCGCGGGAAAGACCACCACCTTCAACATCATCTCCGGCTTCTACCGGCCCGATGCCGGCCAGGTCCTCTTCAACGGGGCTCGCATCGATGGCCTGCCCCCCCACCGGGTCTTCCATCACGGCCTCTGCCGGACCTTTCAGATCTCCCGGGAATTAAAATTGATGACGGTGATGGAGAACCTGCTCCTGGTGCCAGCCGGCCAGAAGGGGGAGAACCTCTTTGCCTCCTGGTTCCTGCCCGGCCAGGTGCGGGCTCAGGAACGGACCCTGCGGGCCAAGGCCCTGGAGATCCTGGAGTTTGTGGGCCTGGCCCATCTACAAAACGAGTATGCCGCCGGGCTCTCAGGAGGCCAGAAGCGGCTGTTGGAGCTGGCTCGGACCATGATGGCCGATCCCCAAATGGTGCTGCTGGACGAGCCCGGCGCCGGTGTCAACCCCACCCTGATGCGCCGCATCGCCGGCTACATCCGCAGCCTGGCCACGGACCGGGGCATCACCGTCTTGCTGATCGAACACGACATGGACCTGGTCATGAACGTCTGCGACTGGATCGTGGTGATGAGCAGCGGGCAGAAGCTGGCCGAAGGGACCCCCGACCAGGTGCGACAAAATCCAGCCGTCCTCGAAGCCTACCTGGGGGGGCAAAACCGATGAGTCTCCTGATTGCGCGCGATGTGGTCGCCGGATACGGCGAAATGGAAATCTTGCACCAGGTCTCCCTGGAGGTGCAGCAAGGGGAGATCGTCACCATCATCGGCCCCAACGGCGCCGGCAAATCCACCCTGATCAAGACCATTTTCGGTCTGCTGGCCACCTGGCAGGGGGAAATTCTCTTCGAAGGGCAGAACATCACCCGGCTGCCCCCAGAGCAGATCGTCCGCCGGGGCATTTCCTACGTGCCCCAGGTGGAGAACATCTTCCCCTCCCTCACCGTGGACGAAAACCTGGAACTGGGCGCCTACCTGCGCCCCGAGGCATTTAAGCGCCAGGCGGAGTGGATCTACGGGCTCTTCCCCGAGATCGCCTCCCGGCGTAAGACCCCTGCCGGCCGGCTGAGCGGCGGCATGCGCCAGATGGTGGCCTTTGGCCGGGCCCTCATGTCCGAGCCCCGACTCCTCCTGTTGGACGAGCCGTCGGCCGGCCTGGCGCCCATGGTGGTGGATCTGGTCTTTGAAACCATTCAACGAGTCAATCAGGAGGGGGTAACCATTCTCATGGTGGAGCAAAATGCACGGAAAGCCCTGGCCTGTAGCAACCGGGGCTACATCCTGGTGGATGGACGCAACCGGCTGGATGGGCCGGGGCAGGCACTGCTGGCAGACGAAGAAATCGGCCGACTGTTCCTGGGAGGATAAGCCATGGCCGAATTGATTGTCTACGGAATCATCCTGGGCAGTATCATCACCCTGGGCGCCGTGGGTCTGACCCTGATCTACGGCATCGTGAACTTCGCCAACTTTGCCCATGGGGACCTCATGACCCTGGGCGCCTACATCGTCTTTTTTCTGGTCACCGCGGCCCTGCCGGCCCTGGGCATCGTGGAGACGCCCCTGTCGCCCCTCTCTTTCGGCTGGGTGACCCTCCTGGCCATCATCCCCGCCATGCTCCTGACCGGCCTCATCGCCATTGTGGCCGACCGGCTGGTCTACAGCCGGCTGCGGGCCCTGCGGGTACGTTCGGTGATGATTGCCATCGCCTCCCTGGCCGTCGCCTTTATCATGCGCAGCGTGATCTACCTGGCCTTCGGCGCCGACTTCTACCTCTACGCCAAGGGCCTGCGCACCACCTGGCGGCTTCCCCTGGATATTCGCCTGCGGCCCGACCAGCTGGTAATCTTCATCCTGGCCTGGACGCTGGTGATCGGCCTCTACCTCTTCCTGCACCGGACCCGCACCGGCAAGGCCTTGCGGGCCATGGCCGACAACCCGGACCTGGCCCGGGCGTGTGGCATTGCCACCGAGCGCATGGTGGCGCTGACCTGGTTCATCGGCGGCAGCCTGGCCGCGGCGGGCGGCATCATGCTGGGCATCGACTCCCAGGTGTGGCCGGAAATGGGCTGGACCTTCCTGTTGCCCCTCTTCGCCGCGGTGATCGTGGGCGGCGTGGGGAACATCTACGGCGCGCTGGTGGGCGGCCTGCTCCTGGGCATCGTCCAGCAGGTGTCTACCGCGTTCCTCTCCCCCTCCTATAAGCCTGCCGTGGCCTTCATCATCTTGATCCTGGTCCTGTTGATTCGCCCCCAGGGCATTTTGGGAGGGAGCAAACAATGACGCTGGCCGGTATCCTCGCCATTCTGGTTCAGTTCGCCGTGGTAGCGACCATCTACGCCATCTTCAGCCTGGCCCTCAACGTCCACTGGGGCTATAGCGGCCTCTTCAACATCGGCGTGGCCGGCTTCTTTGCCGTGGGCGCCTACACCTCGGCCCTGGTGACCATGAGTCCCGCCACGGGGGAGCAGGCTCAGTACATCAACCAGGTGGTGGCCCTGGGCCAGCCCTTCGTGGTGGGCCTCCTGGCGGCCGGCCTGATGGCAGGCATTGTTGCCTTTCTCATCGGCTTTCCCACCCTGCGCCTGCGGGACGACTACCTGGCCATCAGCACCATTGGCATCGCAGAAACCATCCGCCTCATCTTCAACACCGAGCGCTGGCTGGCCAACGGCGCCCGGGGGCTGGTGGGCATTCCCCAGCCCCTCCAGGGCCTGGTGCCGCCGGCCCGTTACAACTGGATCTACCTGGCCATCGTGGTGGTGGTATTGATCCTGGTTTACATCGCCATCGAGCGGGGCATTCGCTCGCCCTGGGGCCGGGTGCTGCGGGCCATCCGGGAGGACGAGGTGGTGGCCGAAGCCATGGGCAAGGATGTCTTCTGGTTCAAGATGCAGGCCTTTGTGGTGGGCGCGGTGGTGATGGGCATTGGCGGCGCGCTCTACGCCCACTTTACCCGGGCCATCGACCCCACCGTCTTCGAGCCCTTATTCGGGACATTCCTGGTGTGGGTGATGTTGATCCTGGGGGGCAGCGGCAACAACCGGGGCGCCATCCTGGGGGCTTTCATCGTCTGGGGCATCTGGTCGGGCACCAACGTGATGGTGCGCCGGATGGTGCCGGTGGAATACATGGCCCAGGCGCCCTACATCCGGCTGATGCTGATCGGCCTGCTGCTCATCCTCATCCTGCTCCTGCGTCCCCAGGGGATCCTGGGCGAGGAGAAGGAGGTCTCGCGCCTCCAGTAGGCAGCCCATGGCAGCAGGAAACAAGGGGAACAACGGACTGTGACAGACCGGGAAGCGCCGTCCGCAGCCGGCAGGCCTCCAGGCCGCACGGGGCTGCGGCGGCGTATCTTTGCCTGGGTTCATGCCCGGGGTGTACCGGAATACGACCGGTTGGTGGCTGCCCGTAAGCGGGAGCTCTTCCGCACCCTCGCCGGGGACGTCCTGGAGATCGGGGCGGGCAGCGGCGCCAACCTGCCCTATCTTCCGGATGGGGTCAACCTGATTGCCCTGGAGCCCAACCTGCACATGCATCCCTACCTGGAGCAGGCGGCCCGGCAGTCGGGCCGGCCCGTGGATATCCGGGTGGGCACCATTGAAACCCTGGATCTGCCGCCGGAAAGCCTGGACGGGGTGGTGAGCACCCTGACCCTCTGCTCGGTGGACGACCTGGAGCAGGCCCTGGCCGTGGTCCTCCGGGTGCTGAAGCCCGGCGGCCGCTTCGTCTTCCTGGAGCACGTGGCTGCACCGCCCCACACCTGGCAGCGCCGGTTCCAGGATTGGCTGCAGCCCGCCTGGAGCTTTGTGGCGGACGGCTGCCATCCCAACCGGGAGACGGACCAGGCCATCCAGCGGGCCGGCTTTGCCTGGGTGGAGCTGGAGCGCTTTCACCTACCCCTGGGCCTGGCCAGCCCCCACATTGCGGGGGTGGCCGTCAAAGGCCCCTGACCCCGCGTCCAGACACGAGATCAAGGCATGAAGCGATCGTCATCCCTGCCCCGTTACCTCATCCTCCTCATCGACCTTCTGATCGTTGCCGTGCTGATTTACCTGGCGCCTGGCTTCGTGGACGCGCTGAGCCTGTGGCTCCAGCCCCGGCCGACCTCCTCTGGCGAGAACACCGTAGTGGCCCGGGTGGTGGCCATTCTGGAGGAAGGCACCGTGGCGGAGATGGGGGCCGTGCGTCCCTACCAGATTCTCCAGGTGGAGCCCCTGTCTGAACCCTGGAGTGGCCAGCATTTCATCCTCGACTACGGGCGGACGGCCCTCTCCGCCCCGGGGGTCTCCCTGGCCGTGGGGGATCGGGTGCTGGTGGGGCTGACCCAGACGGCGGACGGCCGTTGGCAGGCTTATTTTGTGGACTTCGTGCGCACCCGGGCGTTGATCTGGCTGCTGGGCCTCTTCGTGCTGGCCAGCATCCTGCTCAGCGGCTGGAAAGGGGTGCGCAGCATGGCCAGTATGCTCTTTAGCTTTGCCGTGATCGTCTTCTTCATCCTGCCCCAGATCCTGGCCGGCGCCAACCCGGTGGCGGTCAGCACGGCCGGCGCCTTCGTCATCCTGGCGGTGACCCTCTACGTGGTCTATGGCTGGACCCTGAAGACCCACGCCGCGGTGTTGGGGGTGTTGTTGGCCCTGGGGCTCACCGGCGGCCTGGCCTACCTCTTCATCCGCCTGACCCATCTGACCGGCTTTGGCAGCGAGGAAGCCATGTTCCTGAGCCAGCAGGCCATGGGAACGGTGGACCTGCGGGGGCTGGTCTTGAGCGGCATCCTCATCGGTGCCCTGGGCGTGCTGGATGACCTGGTGATCACCCAGGCGTCGGCTGTGTTCGAGCTGCACCTGGCCAACCCGTCCCTGCCCTTTGGCCGTCTCTACCGCCAGTCCATGCGCATCGGCCAGGACCATGTGGCGGCCACGGTCAATACGTTGGTGCTGGCCTACACGGGCGCGGCCTTGCCCCTCCTGCTCCTGGTGACCCAGGCCGGCGAATCCTTTGGCACCTTCATCAACCGGGAGTTCGTCACCGAGGAGATTGTGCGCACCCTGGTGGGCTCCCTGGGCCTCATTGCGGCTGTGCCCATCACCACCGGCCTGGCCTGCCTGATTGCCCTCCAGCATGGCCGGCTGGGCCGTCTGCGCCCGCTGCTGGGCCCCCTCACCCTGGGGGACGGCCATGGGCACCATCACCACTAAACTCCCCCGAGGGCGTTCTCCCGGGCTCGCCGGGAATAACCCCAGCCCTGTCGCGCGGATTTCTCAAGGCACCAATAGGGGCAGCCGGCCCTCCCCTTTCTTTTACCCAAAAGCAAAGCCGCGGCTGCATCGGCCGCGGCTTGTTACAAACGTATCGGGATATGAAAATTATCGGCGTAATTTCTGTGTGAGCCCCCTGGGACTCGAACCCAGAACCCGCGGCTTAAAAGGCCGCTGCTCTGCCAAATTGAGCTAGGGACCCATGGACACACCAGCGCGCACCATCAATATACCACAATGGGGACGGTTCAGGCAAAACCAGAGGGCCATATGCCAACTCGGCCTGGCCCCGTTAAGGGGCGAGGAAAGGCCTGCGCCGGTGCCCGTCACAGCCGCGGCGGAATGGTCACCCGCACCGGTTCGGAGCGGGGATGGGGCAGCCCCTCCCGCTGGAGTTCAGCCTGCAGGGTGACCGGACCCTGGGGAAGTGCCTCCGCAGGTCGGTAGGCCCACTGGCCCCAGGCATCCGCCCGAATGCGGGCTACCGTGATCCCATTCACCTGTAGGTTCACCTGGCCGGTCGGCACGGCCAGGCCCTGGACCAGAGGGCGCCGGGTGGCCAGATCCTGGCCCGGCCGCGGCCAGAGGATCACCGGGGGCGGCAGGGTCAGCGCGGTGGCTGCCTCCGTTTGACGCACCTCCGCCAGGGTGAAGACTTCCACCCGTTCGCCCAGGTCGGTGCTCACAGCCACCTGCCCTGGCCCCTGGTCCGGCGGGATCAGCCAGAGCCGCCAGCGGCCGTCCACCCCCGCGTTGACCACAGTCAGGGGCACCTGATCCAGCCAGGCCGTGACGGTGGCCAGGGGAGTGGCCATGCCCTCCAGCAGCAGGAGACGCCGCTCGCTGTCACTGAAACCCCAGCGGGATAGTTGTAACGGCACCGCAGGCGCAGGGCCAAAAGCGGCCGGGATGCCGTTCGCCGGGGGCTCCACCACCAGGGCCACAGGCGCCGATTCGGCCAGGAGCTGCCCCTGGGGACCCAGGGCCGCTGCCCGCGCCACATACCCGGCCGCAGGCAGAGGAGCAGCCAGCTCGATCTGCCACATCTGCTGATGATCCACCAGGGCTTCTCCCATCTGCCGCCCGTTGATGTAGAGGCGCACCCGCATGCCCGGCAGGCCGCTGCCCGTAAATCGAAGGGGCCCATCGCCTGGCAGGCGGGCACCGATGGCAGGGGCCTGGATGACCGGGGTGGCCAGGGCGATGGGGCCCTCGCTTCCCGTTGCCAGCACGGTGACCACCACGGACAGGCTGCCCCGTTCTTCCCCTGTTGCCGTCAATTCCCGCAGTTCAATGAGATAGACGCCCGCAGGCAAGGGCGTTTCCAGGGGCAGCTGCCAGAACCCGGCCCCATCCGCAGTGATGGTGGCCAGCTCCTGGGCCGGCCCGCGCGCTTCCAACTCCGGACCGTCGCCGGGTATGGGCAGGCGGGTGAGCCGGATTTCCACCTGGCTGGCGGGGGCTGCGGTGCCGGCCAGGGTCGATAGCCCCCGGGCAGGCAGCACCGCGTTGGGGGGAATATGGGCCAGAGTGAGGGGCAGGGTAGGGGCGGCCACCGCCTCGCTGACGGCTACCTGGGGCAGCGGCTCGAGGGGTTGAAGGGGCGGTTCAGCCGGCGTGGACGGCTGGCTCCAGGGTTGCGCCAGCCCGGTAACGGCCAACAGCAGGGTCAGGACCACCACCAGGCCGACTTTCCAGCGGTCGATGGACCAGTCCAGGTAGGGCGGGCGGTCGAAGGGTTGCTGACTCATGGCATGCAACGGGCTGGGCTGGTGGTGGTCATGGGGCGGCCCAGGGCCGCCGGCTGCGGGCGTTGGCCAGCTTGGCTGCCTGCCGGATCCAATCTTCCACGTCGGGTTCCTCGCCTGCCACAGGCGGGGGGAGCAGGCTGCGGAGCTCTTGGGGCGAGGCGTTGGCCAGTTGCTCGAAGGTACAGATGCCGGCCCGGTACAGGGCCTCCTCGTTCACCGGCCCGATGCCGCGGATGCGGGTGAGGTCGTCGGGCGGCGGGCCGGTGTAGGTGGCGTTCTGGCGGCCGTATTTTTCGGCCAGGGCTCGGGCCTGGGCAGGCCACTCTTCCACATTGGCCCCCTGGTTGGCCCGGGCGGCTGCCCGCAGGGTTTCCACGTCGGTCTCGGCGACCTGCCGCCAGGTGTAGATGCCGGCCTGGTACAGGCGCTGCTTGTAGGCATGGCCCACGCCTTTGATCTTGGCCAGATCGTCGGGGTAGCCGTCTGTCCGTGGGGGGACGGTCGCCCGCTCCGTAGAGCGAGGGGAGGACGGTTCCTGGGTCGGCTGCGCGGCCATCGGCGTGGGCGCTGATGGAGCCAGCAGGGGTTCAGGCGTCTCTTCCTCAGGCCGGGGGGGTGGGGCTGTCTGGGCTTCACTGGCAAACGGCCGCGGCGATACAGGCGCTTCCGTGGCCGCTTCCTCGGCTTCCTGCTGACGTCGGGCTTCGGCATCCAGAAAGACGCCGGGGCTGCGGTAGGTAAAGGTGGGCGTCTGGGGCGTGGCGTTCTCGTTGGCCTGGGATGACAGGGTGGCCCGTGTCCTGCGCAGCTGTTCCTCCAGCTCCTGGACGCGCCGATCCCGCAGGCGCAGGCGTTCCCGCCGGAAGTGATACCATTCCCAGAGGGTGGAGGTTGCGAAACCGAGCACGAAACCGGCGAGGACAAACCACAGCATCTCCAGTTGCATGCGCACCGAGCCTCTCTTTGTCATGCCGTGCAGATCCAATCCTGGGTTGTTGCTGGATGCGGACAGGTCGTTGGCGGGTGACAGCCGACGGGGTCGGCGTGGGCAATCTTTGCGGCTGGGATCATACACTGGAGCGGGCGACGGTGTCAATGCCCGGTCTATCCGTCCCCGTGCCGCCGCTGGCGGGCTGCCTCGAAGAGGATCACGGCACCGGCCACGGCGGCGTTGAGGGATTCCACCTGTCCCTGCATAGGGATGGCAATAGCGTGGGTCCGTTGACGGGCTGCGTCGCTGGGGCCAGCCGCTTCACCGCCGATGACCAGCGCGGCAGGCCGGCGCCAGTCCACCTGGTCGTATGGCGTCTGGGCCTCGGCCTCTGCCCGGTAGAGGATCATTTCGGGGGGCAATTGTTGGGCCAGCTGCTCCCAGGATTCGCAGATGCGCAGGGGGAGTCGGAAGTGGGCGCCCATCCCGGCCCGGATCACCTTCTCGTTGAAGGGATCCACCGTGCCCGGCGCCAGGAGGACCAGGTCCACCCCGGCTGCTTCGGCGGTGCGCAGCAGCGTGCCGGCGTTGCCTGGATCCCGCACCTGGTCCAGGATCAGGACCAGGGTAGGCTGTGAAGGCAGGGGACGGTGGGGCAGGGGGACCACCGCCAGGATCCCCTGGGGGGTGACCGTGTCTGAAACCGAGGCGAAGACTTCGGGGCTGCAGGCCAGACATTCCACCCCCTGCTCCTGGAGCTGCTGGAGCAGTCTGGCTGCCCGTTCTTGTCCGGCGACCGCCTCTGGGACGTAAAGGACCATCTCGGGGCGCACGCCGGCCTGGGTGGCGTCCTCCACCAGGCGGACACCTTCCAGCAGGATGCGGCCACTTTCATGGCGGTGGCGGCGTCGGTGCAGCTTCCGAATTTCCTTGATGCGTGGATTGCTGGTGCTGGTGATCATGGGATGGTGGCGCGTTTTCGGTGCTGGAGATACCTTGTTGGAGAGGAAGCTGGTGACGACATCCAGGCCGTGCATCCCTGGCGCAGGGGGACAAAAAAAGCGGCAGGAGCTGAAATGCTCCCGCCGCCGTTTGTCTGTCAGCCATGTCGCCTGGAACTCCCGGCGTCCATCCGCCGGAAGGTGCACGTGGAATTTAGGCCTGGAGTTGTGCCTTGGCCAGTTCTGCCAGTTGGCTGAAGCCCTGCGGATCCCGGACCGCGATGTCGGCCAGTACCTTGCGGTCCACCTGGACGTTGGCCTGTTTCAAGCCGTGGATGAAGCGGCTGTAGTTCAGGCCGTTCAGCCGCGCGGCGGCGTTGATTCGGGCGATCCAGAGACGCCGGAAATCCCGCTTGCGATTGCGGCGATCCCGGTAGGCGTAAAACAGGGATTTGAGCATGGCCTCGTTGGCCCGCTTGAAAAGCCGGGAGCGGGTGCCGAACTGGCCTTTGGTGAATTTCAGAACTTTTTTATGCCGTCGGTGGGCATAAACCTTCGGTCGTGAGCGTGGCATCTTGATCTCCTTCCGTGATGGCGGACCGCGCAGACGGGCGGTCGCTTTGGGAGCCGGTCACGTACTGGCTCAGGCGTGAAACACAGGCCAAAAGACTGGGTTCACGCCTGAGACCCCTGAATTTATTCCTGGGCAGCCTTCCCGGCCACGGTCTTCACCAGTTTGATCTGGCTCTTGACCGTGCTGGGGACAGTGTGCCGATAGTCGCTGATGGTGCTGCTGTTTTTCTTGCGGCGCAGGTGGCTGCGGCCCGCTTTCATCCGCATGAGCTTGCCCCGCTTGGTGAGCCGGAAACGTTTGGCTGCACCCTTGTGGGTCTTCATCTTTGGCATGATGGCCTCCTGGTTTCAGTCAAACTCGCCGTCTGAGCCGGCGGTGATTTCGCTGAGAGAGTTCGCTGGGACCCTGGCTGACAGGTAAAGACCGCGAACCAGACGCACAACACAAAAAGACAACACAAAAACGGGCAAGCGCCCGTTTTTGACAATCTTTCTCATTGTACAGGATCGCTCGACAAAACCCAAATTGGACACTGCCCGATCTGCAGCCAGGCTGGGAGCTGCCGGGTGTTACCTGCCCCTGGCAGCCGCGTCATGCCCCAGCACAAAACTCCGGGGTATCTGCCTGAGCTGAAACCGGGCAAGATGGCCCAGACATCACGAGGTCGTCGGTGCCAGGACCATCACCATGCTGCGCCCATCCAGGACCGGCCGGGATTCCACGGTGACCACGTCAGCCACGTCCCGGGCAATCCGTTCCATGAGCTGCTGGGCCACCTCTGGGTGGTAGATCTCTCGTCCCCGGAAGCGGACCCGAACCCGGATCTTGGCGCCTTCCTTGGCAAATTTTCGGATCTTGGACAGGACGACCTGGATGTCGTGCTCGTCGGTCTTGGGGCGAAGGCGAACCTCCTTCACCTCGATCTGCTTTTGCGCCCGCCGAGATTCTCGCTCCCGCTTCTGGCGTTCATACAGGTACTTGCCGTAGTCCATCAGGCGGCAGACGGGCGGGTCCGCATTGGGCGCAACCTCCACCAGGTCCAGCTCCTGCTCTTCCGCCAGGGCTATCGCCTCCCGGGCGGACATGATGCCCAGCTGCTGCCCATCGGGGCCAATCACGCGTACTTCCCGGGCACGGATGGCCCGGTTAACACGCGTCGAATCCTGTGCAGAGTCTTTGTAAAATGTCCTGCGCGCGATCTTGCAACTCCTTCGCTACTTGGTTCGGTAAATCGTTGTCCGGTAAGCCGTTGAACGAATCTGGTGCCCGGACCTCCGACACACACTGGCCGCCCCACCGGGGCGGCGTTTCACATTCGGCGCTGCATGGCATTTCATCGATTGCGCCTCATCGATTGTACGTTGGATTCCAGCAGGGGACACTTCAAAGCCAGTCGAGTAAAGCCAGTCGAGTCCAGTGTGGTCCAGGCATGTGCAAGTATAGCATTCCACCAGTGCCTGCGTCAAGTCTTTTGAAAATCTGCCGAAAATCCGAGCCGCTTCCCGACAGCTTGAAAACGGGGTATAATGCTTCCATCGCGAAAAGTGGCACCATGTTGGGTGACATGTTGTTGGATGACATGTTGTTGGATGACATGTTGGATGATTCGGACGCTTGAGGAGGGGGACGAGCCGTCATGGCGGAGAAGACAAGCGGCTTTGTGGGGTTTCCCGATGCCAAAATGCGGCCGGTGGTGATCCCGGATTTTTTCTTCACGGACCTGTTGCCCCAGATCGATGATCTGGCCGAGTTGAAGCTGACCCTCCACTGCTTCTGGCTGCTCAACGAACAACAGGGCGAGTACCGCTACCTGCGAGGCGATGACCTGCGCCGGGATCCCGTCCTGCTGGAGAGCCTCAACCTGGACTCGGACCTCCGCTCTCCCCTGGCCGCGCTGGAGGATGCCCTGGAGCGCTGCGTGGCCCGCAACACCCTGTTGCGCCTGGAAATCGTCACCGACCTGGACGAAGGGGACAGCCAGGGGGAGACTCTGACCGAAGATTGGTATTTCATGAACACCGTCAAGGGCCGGCAGGCCATCGCGCTCATCCGCCAGGGGCGCCTGCACGAATTGAAATCGGCCATTCCCGAGGAGGCCCGCCTCCAGGTGGAGCGACCCAATATCTTCGTCCTCTACGAGCAGAATATCGGGATGCTCACCCCCTTGCTGGCCGATCAGCTGCGGGATCTGGAGAAAACTTACCCGCCCGACTGGATTCACGAGGCCTTTGAGATCGCCATCGGCCGCAACAAACGCAACCTGCGTTACATTCAGGCCATCCTCAAGCGGTGGGCGACGGAAGGGAAGGATAACGAGCGCCATGAAGTCTCTGGCCGAGATTCTCAAGCACAGCGGCGGCAGAACTACATCCCCGATGAATACTCCGACATCATCCTCGGCTGAATCGTCCGGCCAGGAGCCGGCCACCTCCCGGTCGCGCCGTCCGGCGGCAACCCAGGAGGACGCCTGCCCCATCTGCAAGGGGACCGGCTACGTGGTGCCGGATTTGCCTATCGGCCACCCGGATTTTGGTAAGGCCGTGCCCTGTCGCTGCCAGGCCCAGGCCCGCCTGGAAAAGCGCCTGCGCCGCCTCCAGACCACCAGCAACCTGGCTGCGTTGAAGCACCTGACCTTTGAGCGCTTCATTCCAGAGCCGGCCCACCTGCCGCCGGACAAGGTCTTTAACCTGCGTCGGGCCTACGACACCTGTGTCTACTTCGCCCAAAACCCGGAAGGCTGGCTGCTCCTCACGGGGACCTACGGCTGCGGCAAGACCCACCTGGCCGCGGCCATCGCCAATGCCCGGCTGGCCCAGGGGGAAGCGGTCCTGTTCATGATCGTGCCGGACCTCCTGGATCACCTGCGGGCCACCTTCAACCCCCAGAGTGAGGTCAGCTACGACAGCCTCTTCGAGCAGCTGCGCACGGTGCCCCTGCTGATTTTGGATGACCTGGGCACCCAGAGCAGCACGCCGTGGGCCCAGGAGAAGCTCTTCCAGCTCCTGAACTACCGCTACAACGCACAACTGCCCACCGTGATCACCACCAACCAGCGGCTGGAGGAGCTGGAGCCCCGGCTGCGCAGCCGGCTGGCCGACCCCAGCCTGGTCAAGCACTTTCACATCCTGGCCCCGGACTTCCGCACGGGCCGGAACGCCAGCCAGAGCGAGCTGAGCACCCTCAACCTCCACCGGGATCAGCGCTTTGAGAATTTTGACCCCCGGCGCAATGACCTGAGCGGCGAAGAGCGGCTCAACCTGCAGAAGGTCTTCGCCATCTGTCAGAACTATGCCCAGGAGCCCCGGGGGTGGCTGGTCCTCTCCGGCACCTACGGCTGTGGTAAGACCCACCTGGCCGCGGCCATTGCCAACTATCAGGTGGAGCACGCCCAGGGCGATGTGATGTTCATCGTGGTCCCGGACTTGCTGGACCATCTGCGGGCCGCATTCAGCCCCCAATCCACCACCCCCTACGACCGCCGTTTTGACGAGATCAAAAAGGTTCCCATGTTGGTCCTGGATGATCTGGGGACGGAGAGCGCCACGCCCTGGGCCCGGGAGAAGCTCTTCCAGCTCCTGAACTACCGCTACAACGCGCTGCTGCCCACGGTGATCACCACCAGTTCTCCGCCGGAGCGGATCGAACCCTGGCTGCGCACCCGCATGTTCGACACCGAGCGGTGCCAGTTCTGCGGCATCATCGCCCCCGGCTACCGGGGAAGCCGCAGCCAGCAGGAGAGCAGTGCCCAGCGGCGGGGCCGTCGCAGCCGCTGAGGGCGCGATCATCCGCCGCCGGGTATACCACGGCCCAGGATATCCGCACCCGGGCTTTGGTTGGCGCAGCTTTTTCCCGCGCCCGGTCGGTTATGTCTTAGCCATGGAGCTGTCTGTCTGTCGAGGCCGTGCGGCGGCAAGCCTGGCCGCGGGCCTGGATACGTCCGGAACTCCCCCGCCGGTTTGGTCGTCCAACTTTAGTATGCTATACTCCGCAACTTGCGAGAGCCTATAACGAGCACAATTTGGAATTGGCCCCGGTAGGGGGATATGCCAGGGGATGGTCATGAGCAGCAAAGTGAGACAGACAATTGGGTGGGGAGCTGTACTCCTGTTGACCTGGATATTGGCCGGATGTGGACAGCCGGCAGAACCGCCGCTGCCTACCCGGACGCCGGCTCCCACTTTCACGCCAACGCCAGCGGCGCCGCCGGTAGCCAATGCGCCCAATCCCGCGCCCGTCGCCACCACACCGGCGGTGGAAGAACCGCCGCCGCCGGCCGAGCTGCCGCCCACCGATACACCCACGCCGGAGCCCCCGCCCACCCGCCCTGCCGAGGTAGTGATCGGCACTAACATGAATGTGCGGGGTGGGCCCGGCATCAATTACAACATCATCGGCACTGCCAACTCGGGGGAGCGATACCCCATCACCGGCAAAAATCCAGAGGGTACCTGGTGGCAGATCAACTACAACGGCCAGAACGGCTGGGTCTTCGGAGAACTGGTGACTGCCGAGAACGCCGAGAGCGTCGCGGTGGCGGCCAACATCCCCGCGCCGCCGCCCCCGACGCCCACGCCGGTGCCGCCACCGCCGACGCCCACGCCGGTGCCTCAGCCCCAGGCGCCGCCCCAGCCAACCTATGAGTTCAACCGGGCCATTTTGCAGCGATGTGCGCCCAACGCTGGCGTGACCTACGTGGAGGGCACCACCTACAAGAACGGCCAGCCGGTGAACGGCTACCGGGTTGCCTTCAGCTACGCGCCGGATGGGCCCATCGTGGCCACGGTTCAGTCCGGTCCCCACGAGGGGTATCCAGGCTGGCGTACCGGCTTCTACTCCCACATCCTCAAGGCCGACGGCCCCCGGGAGGGCGATTGGTACTTCTGGATCGTGGACGCCAGCGGCAACCGTATCTCCCAGATCGCCCACGTCCACACCGACGGCGAGGCCGGTGACGGCAAGTGTCAGCAGGCGGTCATCGACTTCGACTCGTAGGGCAGCCGGGCGCAAATACCTCGGCCGAAATTCGGCTCCAGTGACCCAGGTCTCGCATCTTGGCACGACCGGGTTGCCGAGAACGCTGATGATGAAAAACGCGGTCAAACAGACGGCCATCCTGTGGGTCAGCCTGCTCCTTCTGGGTGGGCTGACCCTTTTGATCCTCCAGCTGCCGCCGGTGCGGGCCTGGCTCTGGTACCAGACTGGAGAGGAAGCGTTCACCGCGCAGGTCAAAGGGCTGACCGACCTGGCGGGGGGCTGGCTGCGGCCCCGGCTCTCCCTGGCGCCAGATGCACCCATGGACCACACGGATGTCAACCCCTTCGGCATCAACGTCTTCCTGGAACAGGAGGTGGAGCCGGCCAAGCGGGAACAGGCCGTGGCCATGGCCGCCGCCGCCGGCTACCACTGGCTGCGCCAGGAGTTCCCCTGGGAGGACATCGAGATCCACGGCAAGGGCGACTTCCAGGACCGACGCCACGAACCCTACCGCTCGGCCTGGGAGAAGTATGACCACATCGTGGATCTAGCGGAAAAATACCACATGGAGCTCATCGTCCGCCTGAGCAACCCGCCGGCCTGGACCCGGGCCGCAGGGGACGCCGTGGGCACCTACGCCCCTCCCGACGATGTCCAGGACTTTGCCGATTTCGTCTACGCAGTGGTGAGCCGCTACAAGGGCCGGGTCCGCTACTACCAGCTCTGGAATGAGCCCAACATCTATCCCGAATGGGGCGAGCAGCCCGTCAGCCCAGAAGCGTACACCGAGCTGCTGAAGGCCGGGGCCACGGCCGCCCGCGCGGCGGACCCGGACGTGGTGATCATCGCTGGCGCACTGGCCGCTACCATCGACCTGGACGGCACCGTCCACGCCGGCCGTAACTTCAGCGACCTCCTCTTCCTCCAGCGCATGTATGACGCGGGCGCTGCGCCCTACTTCGACATCATGGCCGTCCAGGGCTACGGGCTCTGGTCTGGCCCCACCGACCGGCGCATGCACCCCCGGGTCATCAACATCAGCCGCCACCTCTACATCCGAGATCTGATGGTCAAAAACGGCGACGCCCACAAGCCCATCTGGATCTCGGAGATGAACTGGAATGCGGCCCCGCCCGATGTGGAACCCCGCTACGGCCGGGTCAGCCTGGCGCAGCAGGCCCGTTACCTGCCCCTGGCCTACCGCCGGGTGATTCAAGAGTGGCCCTGGATCGGCGTGGCCGCCACCTGGTATCTCAAGCGGGCCAGCGATGATTGGCTGGCCAACCGCCAGCCAGAGGCCTACTTCCAGCTCCTGGCCCCGGACTTTACCCCCCAGCCTGTCTACCAGGCCATGAAGGATTTCATCCACAATGGCACGGTGCCCGATGGCTGAGATGCAAGCCAGCGCCGGCCGGTCCCGCCCACGCCTGGCCTGGCTGGAACCCGCCCTGCTGGCTTTCCTGCTGCTGTTGGGCGCCGGCCTGCGCTTCTATCGACTGGATGCTTCCAGCCTGTGGAGTGATGAAGGCAACACCTGGGCCCTCATGGGGCGCAGTTTTGCCCGCATTGCCCAGGACGCCGCCGCGGACATCCACCCGCCGGGCTACTACTGGCTGCTCAAGCTGTGGACCCTGGCCTTTGGGGCGGACGTGATCGGCCTGCGCAGTTTTTCCGCGCTGGCGGGGACGCTCCTGCTCTACGGGATCTACCGGATCGGCGTGTTGCTGGGGGGGCGCCGTCTGGGGCTGCTGGCCCTCCTTTTGGCCGCGCTGAACCCATTCCTGGTCTACTACAGCCAGGAAGCTCGCATGTACATGGCCCTGGCCCTGGCCGGCACCGGCCTCTTCTGGGCGCTCCTGGTGTTGATGGCTGCACCGGCGGGCAGGGGGTCCCCCCGGGCTGTGGCCCTGGGGTACGTGGCCGCCGGCGCCATCGGCCTGTGGCTGCACTACAGCTTTCCCGTGCTCCTGGCCGCGGCCGGCCTGGCCTACCTCTGGCACTGGTGGCAAGGAGCGCCCCGGCGCTGGCAAGATCTGGGCCGTTTTGTGGGGCTCAACGCCGTTGTCCTGGCCCTGTTCTTGCCCTGGCTACCCACAGCCCTGAGCCGGGTCCGCCAGTGGCCCAAAGGCGGTGTGCCCATCGGCCTGGGCGAGGGCCTGCAGATGCTGCTGGAAACCTTGCTGTTTGGCCCCCTGCGCCAGACGCCAGAACCCACCTGGCCCTGGCTCGTTGCAGCCGGCCTGTTGCCCCTCCTGGGGCTGTGGGCCCTCCGACGGCGGGAGCAGGCTGTGGCCCTGGGCCTCTGGCTGGCGGCACCGCCTGCGTTGATGTTCGGCTTGGGGTTGTTCAGCGAGGCCTTTCTGAAGTTTCTCCTCACCATGGCGCCGGCCTGGTGCCTGTTGGCCGCGGCGGCAGCCTGGCTCCTGCCCCGCCGACCTGGGCCGGGGATGGCCCTGCTGGCCGCCGGCGGGCTGGCCCTGGCCGCCCTCACCCTGCCCGGCTACTATCGCGACCCCACGGCCCGGGACAACTACGCGGGCGTGGCCCGCTACGTGGCTGCCCTGGGCGATCCAGCCCAGGACCTGGTCCTGCTGGACGCGCCTGGCCAGCAGGAGGTGTGGGCCTACTACGACCCGGGCTTTCCCGTCCTGGCCCTGCCCCAGCAGCGTCCGCCGGACCCGGAAGCTACCCTGGCCACCCTGGCGGAAGCCGTGGCGGATCGCCGGCAGGTCTTCGCCCTCTTCTGGGCCACCGATGAGGCCGACCCCGATGGCCTGGTGGAGCGCTGGTTGGATCAACAGGCGTTCAAAGGGTTGGAGAGCTGGCAGGGCAACCTGCGTTTCGTCGTCTACACCCTGCCCAACCGCCTGACCTGCACTGCCCTTCAGCCGCCGGCTGCCCTGGAAGGGGGCATCACCCTGACGGGCCTCTGCCAGCCCCAGGTCCCCCAGCAGGTGGCCGCCGGGGACGTCGCGCTGGTGGGGCTGCGCTGGCAGGCCGAAGCGCCGCCCGCGGCCCGCTATAAGGTAACGGTCCAGCTTCTGGACGCGCGCAGCCAGGTCATTGCCCAGCATGACAGTGAACCGGCCGGCGGCTCTCAGCCCACCGACACCTGGCAACCGGGCACCACCTACGTGGACAACCACGGCCTGACCATCCCCCCGGGGACACCGCCAGGGGTCTATCGGCTCATCGTGGCCATGTATGACCCGGCGACCGGCCGGCGGCTGGCCGGCCCCCAGGGCGACCACATGGCGCTGGGCGAGGTCCACGTGCAGCGGGCGGCCCGGCCCATCCCGTCGGATATCCTGCCGGTGCAACATCGCAGCGACATCGTCCTGGGCCCTGTCCGGCTGGTGGGCTATGGATTGCACCGCAAGGGCTTCTCCCACCAGCCGGAGGCGCCCATCCAGCCGGGGGATCTGGTGCACTTTACGTTCCTCTGGCAGGCACCTTCGCCCCTGCCGGCGGACTGGCCGGCGGACCTCCAGTTCACCCTTCGGCTCGGGGAGCAGGTGTTGACCGCGCCCCTGGCCGGCGGCCTGTATCCCACCGGCCAGTGGCAGGCCGGTGAGCTGGTGCGCGGGGAGTTCGACCTGCCCTACGACGGCAGCCGGGAACGCCCCATCCTGACCGTGGCCGGCGACCTCTACCGGTTGAGCCCACTGCCCCGCTGAATTGCCCGGCGGCTGGATGGGCAGGGGTGCGCTTCAGTTTGACATAGTACTACGTTTGATATAGCATATTTTTTGAAGAGTGTTTCGAATCAGAGATGTTGGGTAAACGAGGGCTGACGTGGCGACATCAGACGTGGCAACATCAAACGACAGGACAACCATCCAGGCTGAGATCGAGGGCTGCGGCCAGGGAAGCGAATTGCAGGAAGAGCCCATGCCGTGCCCGGTAGACGAGGCGGCACGGATCATCGGCCAGAAGTGGATGTTACAGATCGTCCACCACCTGTTGGACTGTGAGCCCCGGCGCTTCTGCGAGCTTCAGGAGGCGCTGGGCGGGGTCAACCCCAGCACCCTGAGCAGCCGCCTCAAGATGCTGGAGGAGGAAGGCCTGGTGCGGCGGATTCAGGTGAGTGCCATCCCGCCCCACGTGGAATACAGCCTGACCGAAATGGGCTGTGAACTGCGGGACGTCATCGAGGCCATCATCGACTGGAGCAACCGCTGGCTCTGTGGGCCGGAGAGCCGTCGCGCCCGGGCTTCTGCCACCGTTTCATCCATCGCCGTACCCGCCGAGGATTGCAACCAATCATGATCGTCAAAGGACTCACCGTTGGCCTGTTGCAGGAAAACTGCTACATCCTGGGCTGTGAGAAGACCCACCGCGGCGTGATTGTGGACCCGGGCGACAATGCTCGGGCGATTTTGCGTCTGGTCCGGGAAGCGGGCCTGACCATCGAGAAGATCATCAACACCCACGCCCACCTGGACCACGTGCTGGCCGTGGACCCGGTGCGGGAGGCCACCGGTGCCCCCTTCTACCTTCACCAGGCCGACCTGCCGGTGTTGCGGGACGTGCCAGAGCGGGCCCGCCTCTGGCTGGATTCCGAGGTGGACCCCATCGGCGATCCCGACGGGTTCCTGGAACATGGCCAGCTCATCGAATTTGGCGAAGAGCAGTTGGAAGTTCGCTTCACCCCTGGCCATTCGCCCGGCCATGTGGTCTTTGTGGACCACAAGAACCGGCAGGTCTTCGCGGGCGATACCCTCTTTCAGGGCAGCATCGGCCGCTATGACCTGCCCGGCGCCGATGGCCCCACCCTCTTCCGGAGCATCCGGGAACAGCTTCTGACCCTCCCGGACGACTACACCGTCTATCCGGGCCATGGCCCCGCGACCACCATCGGAACCGAGCGAGTCTTCAATCCGTTTGTGGGAGAAAAAGCGTTTCATTCATAGTTCGGCCGACCCGTCCCTGCCCGGCGTCAAGCCGTGGCTTTGGCGCGCCGGGAATCGGCCCCACGTAGAAGGATCATGAGCATGTTGACATTGTCCTATCATCGTCGCAACCACAACATCCATCGCCGCATCCACCGCCCCCTGAGCGTCCTCCTCGTCGCGGTCATGGCGCTCTTGCTGGGGGGATGCGGCCTGGGCGTTCGGAAACCCCTGGCCACGCCCACGGCGATCCCGACCCTGGCCTTCCCTGAATCAAATGCCCTGAACCCGAACTCCGAGGCGACGCCCACGACCCTACCCGCCCAGGATGCCGGCCATGGGAACACGGCCGCATCTGAATCGACCGAGGCGTCGACCCCGGAGGCGACGGCCACCCCTGAAGCAGCCACGGGGCGGGTTTTCTTCGTGGAACCGGCCGATCACGCCGTCGTGCCCCGGACGTTCACCGTGGTGATGGGGGTGGAGGGGCTGGAGGTCCAGCCTGCGGGTGAAGTGGTGCCGGGCGCCGGCCACATGCATATCCTGATCGACACCGACTTCATCCCGGCGGGGGAGGTGATCCCCAGCGACGAGCACCATCTCCACTTCGGCGATGGCTCCCTGGAGGCGGAGCTGACCCTGGAGCCGGGTGAACATGTGCTGCGCCTCCAGTTCGCCGATGGCGCCCACCGGGCGCTGGAGGGCGAGCAATACCGGGACGAGATCACCGTCACCGTTGAGTAGGACTGTTGAGTCGCGGGTTGTCGACCGGACAACCCATGGGCACGATGCGCAGCTCCAGTGGGCTTCCTCCTGGGGCTGCGCATGCGAGGATGGGAGCGGACACAAAAACCATGGCCACAGATGCGGGATTCTTCTCCGGGTGGTTGCAAAAATTGCGCCAGGGATGGCAAAGGCCAGCGGAGCCCCTGGACGCTGCAGAAACGGCCGGTACCACCACCGGGGGTGGCTCGGAGCAGGAACCGGTGGTGGTCTGGGAGGCCGCCAACCGCATGGAAGCCCAGATAGTCCAGGGACGCCTGGAGAGCGAAGGAATCCCCGCCATCATCCGGGGCGAAGCCCTGGGCACCATCTATGGCCTGACCACGGGAGAGCTCGCGGCCAGCAAGGTGCTGGTACCGGCACCCCTGGCCGAGCGGGCCCGGTCCATCCTGGCGGAGGAGAGCGCCTGGGATGAGGGGGACGATGGCCGCGCCGACGTCTAGCGGTCGGGATGCCGCTCCCCTGATCCAGGTGCGCAACCTCCACAAACGCTTTGGTCGCAAGGCGGTCCTGCGGGGTGTGGACCTGTCGGTGGCCGAGGGCGAGGTCATGGCCCTGCTGGGCGCCAACGGCGCGGGCAAGACCACCCTCATGCGCATCGTCAGCGGCCTGGCCAAACCGGAGCAGGGCGAGGTGATCCTGGGCGGCGTCTCCCTGCGCCAGGCTGGCCACGAGTTGCGGCGCTACATCGGCCTGGTCACTCATGCGCCCCTTCTCTACGAACATCTGAGCGGCGAAGAGAACCTGACATTCTTTGCCCGCATGTACGACCTGCTCCAGCCCGCCGAGCGCATCGAGGCCGTGTTGCGGGCCGTGGACCTCTGGCCCCGGCGGCGGGATCCGGTGCGCACCTACAGCCGGGGCATGGTCCAGCGGCTGGCCATCGGCCGGGCCATCCTCCACGATCCCCCGGTGCTCTTGTTGGACGAGCCAGACACTGGCCTGGACCAGGAGAGCGCCCAGATGCTCCACAGCCTGATTCGGCGCCTGGGCGCCACCAATCGGGCCATCCTCCTTTCCACCCACAACCTGGACCGCGCGGTGGAGTGGGCCGATTCTGTCAGCCTGCTGGCCGGTGGTAAAATTGTGCTCCAGGAATCGACCGCTGCATTGGACGGGGCCAGGCTCCGGCAGCTGTACCGGCGTGCCCACCAGGTATCATGAACGTCTCTGCACCGCCTCAACAAACCCACCCCGACGTAGCTTCCCAGGCTACGGTCTCCCTGCGCCCGGTCCAGATGCGGGTCGGCGGCGGCGTGGCGGCCTATTGGCGCAAGGTCTGGGCCATTGCCCACAAGGATCTGCGGGCAGAGGTGCGGGCCAAGGAGATCTTCAGCACCATGTCGGCCTTCAGTGTGCTGGCCGTGCTGGTGTTTGGCCTGGCCTTTGACCTGCGCGTGCCCCAAGCGGAGATGGTGGTGCCGGGCGTGTTGTGGGGTGTGCTCCTGTTCGGGGGGGTGCTGGGGTTGCATCGCAGCTTTGGCAGCGAGGTGGATCGGGGAAACCTGGCCGGGCTGCTGCTGGCGCCGGTGGATCGGAGCGCCATCTATTTCGGCAAGGTGCTGGCTCATCTGGCCTTTCTGCTGGCCACCGAGGGGATGCTCCTGCCGGTCATGCTGGTCATTTTCGACGTGAACCTGTTTCGGCCGGGCATCCTGGCCGGGCTGTTGCTGGGCACCCTGGGCTATGTGGCGGTGGGCACCCTCTTCGCCGCGCTGACGGCCAGCAGCCGTTCCCGGGAGACCATGCTGCCCATCTTGCTGCTGCCGGTGATGGTGCCGGTCTTTGTGGCCGGGGTGGGGTTGACCGTGGCCAGCCTGGATGGACGCAGTTTTGCCGACTATCGACATTGGTTGGCCATTCTGGCCATCTACGATATGATATTTCTCACCCTCGCGTTTGTGGTCTTTGACCTGATCTGGGAGGATGCATAACCTGTGGGCACCGTTACCGCGTCCAAAACCATGCGCCGCCGCCTGACCGGCTGGGATGTGGCGGCCCTGTTGCTGAACCTGACCGCCGTGGGCGCCATGGCTCTGGTCATGTGGGCGGCGCTGTTGTACGCCCGCCCGGCGGTCAACCTGGCCGGCGATGAACAGATCGCCCAGCGCATTTTCTACATCCACATGGGCTGCAACATCGGCGCCCTGGCCGGCTTCCTCTGCTCCCTGGTGGGCAGTGGGCTCTATCTCTTCACCCGTCGCCTGGACTGGGATCGGGTGGCCCAGGCCGGGGTGGAAGTGGGGACCCTCTTCGGCTGTGGCACCATCCTGACGGGGATCTTCTGGGCGAAACCGGCCTGGAACACCTACTGGACCTGGGATCCACGGCTGACTACGGCGACCATCACGGTGTTGCTCTACGTGGCCTATCTGCTCTTCCGCAACGGCATTGACAACCGGCACACCCGGGCACGCTTCGGCAGCATCTACGCCGTCTTCGCCTTCCTCAGCGTGCCCCTCACCTACTACAGCGCCCGCTGGTTTCGTTCCATCCACCCGGTGGTCTTTGGCGGCAGTAATCCCGAGGCCCAGGGTGATTTTGAGACCATCGGCCCCACCATGTCCCAGACCCTGAGCATCGCCATGGTGGGTTTTTTGGTGTTGTACGTCGCCCTGATGTGGCTGCGCTGGCGCCAACTGCGGCTGGCGGATCGGTTGGAAGAACTACGGGAGGAATTGGAGACATGACCTACCTGGCGGCTGCCATGATCGGGGTCTGGCTGTTGGTCACCCTCTACCTGGTCTACGTGGGCCAGCGGCAACGGGCGTTGGAGGAAGAGCTACGCATGCTGGAGGAGCGCCTGGCCGAGGGACGACGAAACGCTCCCTCTGCCTGAGCCTGCCGGCGGATAGACGGCGTTGGAAGTCCCCTGGCCGTAGGGGGGCTTACGGCAGCGAAGCGGCAGGCGGGGTAGAGTGACGATGCAAGTATCAGCCGGTGATTTCAATCATCGGTCCAAGTCCAAGGCTGTGGTTCTGTAGCGGAGCCAGGATAATGTGCGGCCTGGTGGTTGACAGAGGAGTATGGCATGGCACAGATTGTAACGGGACAGGGTCGAAGCGCTGACGTGGCCGTGGAGCCGGCCGGTGCCCGTCCTGTCGTGGGGGAAGGGCGTCGCCTGGTCGTCTTTTTCCACGCGGTGGCCTTTGTCCTGGGTTTTGGCGCGGTCTTCACTTTCCTGGGCTCGGCTGCGGGCCTGCTGGGCTACGGCCTGGAGCCCTACATGCCCGGGATTGCCCGGCTGGGCGCGATTTTGCTGATGTTGTTCGGCCTGACCACCATCGGCTTTGTCGGCTGGCTGAGTCGCTTTATCCGACAGCGGGTGGATCTGGACCAAAATCCGGCCGCCGCCGCCCTGGTCAGCCTGCTGGATGGCCTGAACACCCTGCTCTACAACGAGCGGCGCATTGCCGGCATGCACCAGGTGAACCCCCGCTGGGGCTATGCCAGTAGCCTGCTCCTGGGGGTGACCTTCAGCGCTGGCTGGGTGCCCTGCATCGGCCCTATCCTGGCCGGCATTCTGTTCCTGGCCGGGGACAGCGCCACGGTGGGGCAGGGGGCGCTGCTCCTGGCCGTCTACAGCCTGGGGTTGGGCATCCCCTTTCTGGTGACGGGGGCCGCCTTCAGTTCGGCCACCCGGCTGCTGCGGCGCATCAACCGCCATGCCAACGTGGTGAGTATTGCCAGTGGTCTCTTCCTCTTCTACGTGGCCTATTTGCTGTGGACCGACAGCCTGGTGCTGTTGACCACCCGCTTCACCTTCCTCAACGACTGGGTCTTCTCCCTGGAGGAACAGGTCTCGGCCCTTTCCGGCGTGGGCGGCAACATCATCGGGGCCAGCCTCTCGGTGGGTGTTCCCCTGGCCTTCGTGGCCGGCATCATCAGCTTCCTGAGCCCGTGCGTGTTGCCCCTGGTGCCGGCCTACATCGGCTACCTGAGCGGCGCCGCGGTGGGCGGCTCCCGCTCCTAATCCGGTCTGGGGAAAAGTATCTCCTCAATGCCTGATGGCCCAGGACCATCTCGTATCGGGGGAGGCTTCACTCACAGCTATGCAAGTGTTCGTGTACAGCAAGCCGGACTGCCACCTCTGTGACGAGCTGAAGGCGGAGTTGGCAGTGCTGCAGGCGGAGGTAGACTTTACGTGGGTGGAGCGCAACATCCTGGAGGATCCAGCGCTCTACGAGCGCTTCCGCTATCTGATCCCCGTGCTGGAAATCCCCAACGGTCCCCTCCTTTACCCGCCCCACGATCGTGGACAGCTTCGGGAGGCGCTGCTGGCCGCGCAGGAAAGTGGGAATACACGGTGACCCTTCAGGACGAGTCCCCCAAGCAGGCGGTGGCAGTGGCCCGGGAATCCCGGGTCGTCGCCACTGTGGAATGGCTGGTGGCGGCCATCGCCCGCCACTGGCTGGCCCTCTTCAACATGGCCTGGGGATTGTACCTGGGGCTGGCGCTGCTGGCGCCGGTGTTGATGCACCTGGGCCTGGTGGGGCCGGCCCAGATCCTCTACAGCCTCTACTCCTTCGTCTGCCACCAGTTGCCCGACCACAGCTACTTCCTGTTCGGCGCCCATCCCACGCCCCTGCAGCCCGAGCTCCAGGCTGGCGGCATGGCGCCGGGCCTGAGCCTGTGGGAACAGCGTCGCTTCGTGGGCAACCCGGCGCTTGGCTATAAAGTGGCCATCTGTGAACGGGACGTGGCCATTTACGGGTCCATCTGGCTGGCCGGCCTGCTCTTTGTCCTGCTGCGCCGCCGGCTGGCGCCGTTGCCCTGGCGAGTGTACCTCCTGTTGATTATCCCCATGGCCATCGACGGCCTGACCCAACTGGTTGGCCTGCGGGAGAGCAACTGGTGGCTGCGCACGGTGACGGGTGCCCTCTTCGGGGTGGCTACCGTGTGGCTGGCCTACCCGTACGTGGAGGAGGCCATGGCAGGGGTGGAGGAGCGCTCCGTTGACGCCGGGTGAACGAAGTCTTTTACACCCATGCACCCAGCAGTCCCCCCAACGTCAACCAATAGTAGACGATGAACGTCCCGGCCAGGACCAACAGCAGCGCGCTCACAGGCTGAAGATACGGTAGGGCGTTGCGCACATACCGCACCATGGCGCCTTCGAACAGGGCCATGCTGGTAGTCAACAGGAAGAGCACCCACCCCATTCCCAGTCCGTACAGAATGAACTGAAGAAAGGCGCCGGCCAGGCCGCTCACCGCGACGGTGGTGCCCACCACCACCAGAAAGACGGGCAGGGTACAGCTCAGGGAGGCCAGGCCATAGCTCAGCCCAAAGAGGAAGTAGCCTTTCACGCTCTTCTGTCGGGTATAGCCGACCCGGGCGGCAAGCTGGTCGCCCACGCCGGTATGCAGGCCGCCACCACCGAACACCCAGGCGCCGACCAGGATCAGCAGCAGACCGATCAGGAGGCCGATCCAGGGGAAGATGCCGATTAAAACGCGTGCACCGGCACTGATGAGCAGGCCAACGGCGCCGAACAACAACACGAAACCGAAGGTGACCGCCAGGCTCACCAACAACGCCTGGTACAGGCGCCGGTCCATGTAACCGGTGCCCACGTGCCCGTCGCCGCTGCCCAGGAAGAGCCCGATGTAGGCAGGCAACATGGCGAAGCCGCAGGGGTTGACCGCCGCCACCATACCGGCGCCGAAGGCATAGCCCAGGGGAAGCAGATCGCCCAGCCGCCCCAACAGCGAGGTGGAAGCCGCGGAGAGTCTCTCCACACCACCGGTGAGGGTCGAAAGATTGGGGCCAGTGGCCAGGCTGGCGGCGACGGCCACGGCCAGTGCGATGAATGCCAGGCCCCCGGAGAGCAGCCAGCTTCGCCGCTCTCCCATCGTCCTGTCCGCCGGGGACGGTTGGAGCGGTATGGTCTCATTCGCCCCAGGCAGGTCTCTGCCCGGCGCCATCCTCTGTGGGTGTTTCATCGATGTGAATTCCTCCAGGGTCATTCCATTTCAATGATGGTGGCTGTCCCGCCTGATTTGTCCCGTCTGATTGGGAGAAGTCGGTCAGCGGGGGGGCGTCTTTTGACCTTCTGCGGGAGGGGTGCTCACCCTCTTTTGGATGTGCCCATTGGTTGTGGGCCCCCCAGTACCCGCACCCGCTCCGCTCATCCTCTTTTGGATATGTCCATTGCTTGTGGGCGTCGCCTTCCTGCGATGGGCAGACGAGGGCGGAGCCGGCAACTGGCACTGGGCTGATTGCTCGCCTTGGCCCAGCCAATTGACAGCCAGCAGCAGGCCGCCTAGAAACAGGACGAACGAGGCCATCCAGATCAGCCACTGGTTGCTGGCCAGCCAGAGGCCCAGGGCCGTGCCACTGGTCAACGCCAGCAGCAGAGGGATCGTCAAGGGCAGATGACAGGGGCAGGCGATCAGGGCGATGACACTCGCCGCTACTCCCTTAATCGTTTGCATGGGTCTTCTCCTGGAATAGAGATGTCTACACTTTTTTCAACACCAGGGCCAGGGCACGCTTCAGACGATCCAAGGCTTCTACGTCCCCGGCGGAGACGCATTCGCTGACGCAGGTCTCCATGTGCCCTTCCAACAGCTTGACCGTTACCTGGTTAATGGCCGCTTTAATGGCCGCGAGCTGGATCAGGATATCCTCACAGCTTTCCTGGTTGTCCAGCATCCGGCTCACGCCGCGTACATGTCCTTGAATGCGGTTGAGGCGATGCTGCAAATTCCGCACCAGTTCTGGATCCAGGTATTTTTCAGGTGAAGGAGCCCCCGTCGGGGCGCCGACTTCGTCCAGTTGGGCCATTACAGTTTTCCTCCCATGTGGGTTCAGGTTGGCATTATCGGGTTGTTGTCACACGCGAGGCGCAGTGGATAAACGGCTAAGATGTCAGGATTGAACACCCAAATCATCCCAGGTATATCCCCCCGGGGGGGATATGCTGTTGAACTACTTTATAATTTTCCAACCAACATGTCAAGCATCAATTCTTCGTATCCTTCTTCGCAACTGTTCATCCCCCTGGCCCCATCCCCCCGTCGGGGAGGGGAGTGAATGGTTACAATGCTTCAATCTCCCCCAAAGACGGAAAGGATAAAAATTCAGGGTTGACCTTCAAGCATGGTACAGGGTGTACAGTAGGGTACGGAGTGTATGGGGGGCTGCGGGATGCAAGTCAATTGCAAAAGGTGCAGACTGTTCGTTTTTACGTTTTAACGATATTTCAACGGCACAGACAGGAAAGGGCCATTGGCAGATGACGACGAAGCACTACGACTACGACATTTTGGTGATCGGCGCGGGCCAGGGTGGTTTGCCTGCAGCCCACATGGCGGCCAACCTGGGGGCCCGGGTGGCGCTGATTGAGGAACGGGAGGTGGGCGGCACCTGAGTCAATGAAGGCTGCATCCCCACCAAGACGCTGATCTGGTCGGCGGAGGTGATGCACCTGGTCGCCCGGCGGGCGGCCGAATTCGGGGTGGAGATCGACGGCACGGTGCGCTTCAACCTGCGCCGGGCTGTCCAACGTAAGGATACCATCGTCCAGGGGATTCTGGACGGCATCTATCGAGGGCTCCAGGGACGGGAGGCCATTACCTTCCTGCGGGGCCAGGCCCGTTTCCTCAATGACCACGAGGTCGACACAGGCGACCGCCGGCTCAGCTTCGCCAGGGCCATCATCGCCACGGGCGCCCGCAATGCGGTTCCCCCCATCCAGGGGCTGGCCGATGTGGACTACCTGACCAACCGCAGCGCGCTCCAGCTCCATGAGCTTCCCAATCACCTGATGGTGGTGGGCGGCGGCTACGTGGGCATCGAGTTTGCCCAGATGTACGCCCGTTTCGGGAGCCGGGTCACCCTGTTGGGGCGCAACCGCCAGCTTGCCCCGGGCGAGGAGCCGGAACTGGCCCAGCTGCTGGCCGAGTACCTGCGGGAAGAGGGCGTCGACGTTCACACCGATGCGCCTGTGTTGCGGGTCCGCCAGGAGGGGAACGAGAAGGTGGTCACCGCCCGAATCGAGGGCCAGGAGCGGGACTTCCGGGGCGATGCCCTCCTCATCGCCACCGGGCGGGTCGGCAACACCGATGGCCTGCACCTGGATGCCGCCGGCGTAACCCGAGATGCAAAGACGGGCTTCATTTCGGTGGATGAGCAGCTTCGGACCTCCCAACCCCACATCTGGGCCATCGGCGACGTCAAGGGGGGCTGGATGTTCACCCATGTGGCCACTTACGACGGCCCCATCGCGGCCCTGAATGCGGTGAAGGAACTGGGCCGGACGGTGGATTACCGGGTGGTACCCCGGGCCATTTTCAGCTCCCCCACCCTGGCCGCGGTGGGGCTCACCGAAGAGGAAGCCCGGACCCAGGGCTACGAGGTGAAGGTGGGCTCGGTTCCCGCGGTGGGCGGCCGGGCCACCGCCATGGGGGATACCCGAGGCCGGCTGAAAGCCATCGTCAAGGCGGACGATGGCCAGATCCTGGGCTTCCACATCCTGGCGCCCCACGGCGACGACCTGCTCCACGAAGCGGTGGCCGCCATGTACGACCATGGCACCATCGACCGCATCGCTCGTTCCATCCACGTCCACCCCACCCTGAGCGAGCTGGTGAAGGCTGCCGCTCGTGCGGCCAGATAGCAGTGGGCCCGGTTTCCATACCGGACAGGCGGTCACCGGGAGGAACCGGCTGCCTCTTGATAAGACAAATAAGACACGCGGTATTCGCTCGTTCTGCCAGCGGAGGTTTGTGAACCATGTCCACCATCCGGCCACATCGGCCCGTGCTGCCTGCGACCTGGGTGTGGGGGCAACGAGCAGCTCTACTGGTTGCCCTGTTGGTGCTTTTGTTCGTGGCTTGGCTTGTCTATCAGAGCAGTGCCCTGGGGCCAACCTCGAGAAGGGCGGTCGCAAAGCTGCCCGCACAGGTGGAAGATCAGGTGGAAGATGCACCCGCCGCGCAGCAGTTGGCAGCGGTTCCTGCCCAGGGCTACATAGGCAACGGGGACAGGGTAGAGGCCACAACACAGCGGGCACAGAAACAGAGTGGCGCCCACGATTCGGAAAATGCCGCTTCGGGTGGGGTTCTGGTGATCTTTCGACTTCAGCCCCTGGCTGCGCCTTGCTGCCCTGCCCCTACGCCTGACCAGGCGGTTCAGGCGGCGCAGGCGGTGCCCGGGGTCCTGGCGGCGGAGATAAACGCCGATGGTCAGTTGCTGGTGCACTATGATCCGGCGGTGGCTGATCCCGACGCCATAGCGGCGGCCATCAACCGGGCCTCCTTTATCGCGGAAATGGTGGATGATTAAAGGATTGATTCCATTCGTGGGCGGTGACCGGGATGGAAAGCGGATTCGCGGTGTCAGCCAGTGATGGAGGAACGGCCAGCATGGCACAAGTCAGATACCTTTCCCTGTTCATGGCATTGACCCTGATGCTGGCGCTGGGCGCCTGTACGGCATCGGCAGGCCCGGCATCCGGGCGTCCGGTGCAGAAAGTAGCCGTCGAGGTCAACGTCTCTGATGGACCGGAGGCGCCGGATTGGGTGTTGGAGACCCTGGATGGCGGTGAGTTTCGCCTGGCCGACCACCGGGGCGAGGTGGTGGTCATGTTTTTCATGGCTTCCTGGTGTAGCTCCTGCCTGCTCGAAGCCCGAGCCCTCGACCAACTGTATCGGCAGTACAAAGACCAGGGGCTGACGGTGGTTGCTATCAATGTAGAGCCGGGCAGACCGGTCCAGGAGCTTGCGCGTTTTCGCCAGATGGCGAACGACGCGGACTATTCCTGGGCTTTCGACAGCGAATTCGCGGTGGTGAAACGCTACGGTGTCCGGGCTCTGGACAGCACCATCATCATCGACCGGGCCGGGCGAATCGCCTACACCGACGATTCCCTGACCCCACTGGAGACCCTTGAATCAGAAATTCTGAAGTGGCTATAAAACTGCCTGGAATGGGCGTTGGTCAGTTCTGCCTTTGGCCCTGGCTAAATTCGACAAATCATCCGGGCTCGGTTATACTGTTACGCTGTGATTGCAGCCAATGGGGCCTATTTACAGCCGCAGATTACACAGATAGGGCTGGATAAAAATCGGTGTTCATCTGTAAAGTCTGTGGATCGAGACAAATTTGTAAAGATAGTGCATATCGAAACTGGCTGGAGATAGAGAGCCATTCAAGTTCTGTTTGGGGAGCAAATCTGGCATGGCCAATATTAAATCTGCCGAGAAACGAAATCGTCAGCGTCTGAAGCGGGAAGCTCGCAACCGGGTGATACGCGGCCGCACTCGCACGGCTTTGAAGAAGGCTCGCCTCGCCATTGCCAACGGCGATCCCAACGCGGCGGAGCTGGTGCGCCTGGCCGAGCGGGCCCTGGATCGGGCCGCCGCCAAGGGCGTCATCCACCGCAACAACGCGGCCCGGCGCAAGAGTCGCCTCTATCGGGCCCTGCAGAAGGCGCTGGCCTGAACTAGCCGCGCGGTTACGCCGCCCACCCTCTGCCAGCCAGGGAGATCCTGGTTTTGGGGTGGGCGTCCATCATCCAGAGCGCTGTTTTTTCCCGCCACCGTACCCTCAGGTCGGTGGCTTTTTGTTGTGGCCAGAATGGGGCTGTTGGCCGGGAGGTGTGGGAGCCCAATCGCCCTCCTGGTTGTAGTAGTCGCACAGATCCTGGAGGGGGCAGATTTCGCAGCGGGGCTCCCGGGCATGGCAGATCTCCCGCCCATGCCGGATGAGGTTGAGGTGCAGGGTGTAGAAGGTCTCCGGCGGCAGCAGGGCTTCCCAATCGGCCTTTACCTTTTCGGCGCTGGCCTTGCGGCTACTGATGCCCAGGCGCCGGCTGATGCGCTGAACGTGGGTATCCACTGGGAAGGTCGGCTTGTTAAAGCAGAAAAGCAGGACGATGCTGGCCGTCTTGTGGCCCACGCCTGGCAGGCTGGTCAGATAGGCCAGGGCCTCTTTGACGTCCATCTCCGCCAGGGCATCCAGCCGATACTCCCCCCAATCTTCCTTGATGCGGGTCAGGGTGGCCACGATGTTGGGCGCCTTCTGGTTGTACATGCCCGCCGGCCGGATGGCCTCCTTGATGGCCTCCAGGGGCGCGGTGCGGACAGCCTCCCAATCTTCACCGAAGGCGGCCTTGAGCCGGTCAAAGGCGCGGCCGCTGTTCACGTCGTTGGTGTTGGCGCTGAGGATGGTCCCGATGAGCTCGTCCACCGGGTCCCCATGGGGTGACCAGGTGCGCTCGCCGTAGATTGCCCGCAGCCGCTCATAGACCTGCCGCGCCTTCTCCTGTCGATCCATCAGGCTCTTCGCCTCCTGAATTCAAGAATCCACAATCTTTGCACTTTTTCAATTTACAGATGCGATCCACAATGGTCGTCCCGTCGTAGGCGCCGCTCGTAGCGGCGCTTCGTCGCCCTCCCCTCACCCGCCTGGGGCTGGCACCATCGGACGGCTGGGAGCCGCCCCTACCGCAAACCGGCGCTCTTTCACGGCTGGCGACGGGCGGGTGACTGTGAAATCTGTGGCGCCAATCCACTCAACCCACCAACACCCGGGGGACCCGGGCCAGGATCCGGCTGACCACGTCGTAGTTGATGGTGCCCAGACGGCGACCCACTTCTTCGGCGGAGAGCTCCTGGCGGCCCTGGCGACCGATCAGAACCACCTCGTCCCCCTGGCGCACGGGCCCAGCGCTGGCCACGATGTCGGTCACGTCCACGATGGTCTGATCCATGCAGACTCGTCCCAGGATGGGCGCGGGGGCACCGTGGATGAGGACGTTGCGCCAGTGGAGGGGCGCGCGGGGGAAGCCGTCGGCATAGCCCACGGGGATTACCGCGGCCACCATGGGGCGAGAGGCCACGAACTCGTGGCCGTAGCTCACGCCATCGCCAGGTTGGAGGGCCATAACGTGGGCCACCTGGGCCTTCCAGCTCAGGGCCGGCCGGAAGCCCGGCGGCAGCGGACACTCGTCCACATCGGGATCCAGTCCGTAGAGCGCGATGCCGCAGCGCACCATGTCCAGATGCGCCTGGGGCAGGGTCAACGTGGCGGCGGAGTTGGCCGCGTGGGCCAGGGGGGGGCGCAGCCCCGCCGCCTCCAACTCGGCCAGCAGGCGTTGAAAGCGCCCCAGTTGTTCGTGGGCGAAGGTTTTGTCCTCGGCATCCGCCGTGGCGAAATGGGTGAAGATGCCCTCCACGTCCAGGTGTCGATACATCTGCAGCGCGGCCAGGAAGGGCGGCACTGCCTCCGGTAACAGCCCCAGGCGGTTCATGCCGGTGTTCACCTTGACGTGGACTGGGATTCGGCGCCCCAGGGCGGCAGCGGCCTGGTCCAGCGCGCGGGCCGTCTCCAGGTCATACACCGTGGCGGTCAGCTCCAGCCGCACGGCTGCCTCCGCCTGCCAGGCCGGGGTATAGCCCAGGATCAGGATGGGCGCGGTCACCCCGGCCTGGCGGAGGGGAACGGCTTCGGCCAGGGTGGCCACGGCCAGGCGGTCGGCGCCAGCCTCCAGGAAGATGGGGGCCACCAGGCTGGCGTCGTGGCCGTACCCATTGGCCTTCACCACTGCCATGAGCAGGCGCTCCGGACCAATGCGGCGGCGGATCTGGCGCACATTTTCGACCAGGGCCTCCCGCTGGATTTCGATCCATGTGGGCCGCCCCACGCCATCACCGAACCGGCTGACCTGTACGTTCCCCTGCATCAAAGGCTCTCCTCGTGCTGCATTCATGTTCTCTGCCATCTACGTTCACACTCACTTGTTCCCAATTTCCCAACCAGATCCCCTAATCATCTAATTCCCTAATCCCCCAATCCCGCCTTCGGCAGCAGGTACGGACGCACCGCCACCCACTCCTCCCAGGTCAGGCCGGCCTGGCCGGGTTGGATGCCGGGCTTGGTCGTGCCGTGGTAGTCGCTGCCGCCTGTTTTGAGCAGGCCCAGCTCATCGGCCAGGGCATCAAAGCCCGCGATCAGGGCAGCCACCTGGGCTTCATCGGCGCCTCGATGGCCCCGATTTTGGGCGTAGGGATAGCGGATCTCCAGCCCATCCAGGCCGGCCTGATGCAGGCGCCGAATCACCGATTCCACATCCCGAACCCGGGTGTAGCTGCCGGGGTGGGCCAGGACGGCCACGCCGCCGGCCGTGTGGGCCAGCTCGATGGCCTCCTCCACCCGCAGGCTGAAGCTCCGGGGCACATAGGTGGAATGGACGGCGTCGCCGGAGAGGAACTGGTCAAAGACATCCTGGATGGTGCGGAAGCGCTCCGGATGGTGGGCCAGGGCGACCCGGGCGATGTGAACCCGGCCGGGCACGCCGCCGGCCAGGGCCAGCACCTCATCCACCGGAACATTCAGACCGTAGGCCTGCAGGCGTTCGATCTGGCGGATCTTCTGCTCCACCCGGCTGGCGATGATCTGCTCCAGCGCGTCCAGGAGCGCAGGATCCCGATGGCGAATGCCGTAGGCCAGGATGTTGATGTCCAGGAAATCCCGCTCCGCTTCGCCGGCCGTGCTGAATTCGATGGCGGGCACCACCGTCACCCCATGCTCCCGGCCGGCGGCCAGGGCCTCCTCCACCCCCAGGACGCTGTCGTGGTCGGTGAGGGCCATGACGCGGATGCCCAGGCGGGCGCAGTGGCGTACCAGCTCCGTCGGCGTCTCGGTGCCGTCGGAACAGGTGCTGTGGAGCTGGAGATCCACCGGAAACGGGGCTGTGGGGCCACCCTGTGTCGACATGGTACGTACCCTTTCGTGCTCGAGTTTTTCGGCTCCGCATCACCTTGTGTTAGCATAGCCTTTTGTGCTTCCGCATCATACACGAATCGGGCGCCATGGGTGAAGTTGACGGGGAAATGGCTGCCGTTGATACGGCCAGACGGAATTGCATGGCGCCGGATCGGGATGTTCGTGATATACTTGAAGCAGAAACAGGGAATTTTATGGCCACCACAGAGACACATATGAGCAAGTATATCTTCGTCACCGGCGGCGTCCTGTCCGGCCTGGGCAAGGGCGTGACCGTGGCCTCCATCGGGCGGATCCTCAAGGCCCGGGGGCTACGGGTCGCCACCATGAAGCTCGACCCCTACCTCAACGTGGACCCCGGCACCATGTCCCCGTACCAACATGGCGAAGTCTTCGTCACCGAGGACGGCGCCGAGACCGACCTGGACCTGGGCCACTACGAGCGCTTTGTGGACGAGAACACCAGCAAGCTGAGCAACGTCACCAGCGGCCAGATCTACAACTACGTGCTCAACCAGGAGCGGCGGGGCGACTACCTGGGCGGCACCATCCAGGTCATCCCCCACGTGACCAACGAGATCAAGCGGCGCATCGGTCTGTTGGCTCGCACCAACAACCCCGACGTGGTGCTGGTGGAAATCGGCGGTACGGTGGGCGACATCGAGGGCCTGCCCTTCCTGGAGGCCATCCGCCAGATGCGCAAAGATGTGGGCCGCCGCAACACCCTCTACGTCCACGTCACCTGGCTCCCCTACCTGGCCGCCAGCAAAGAACTCAAGACCAAGCCCACCCAGCACAGTGTGCGGGAGCTGCGGGGCATCGGCATCCAGCCGGACGTCATCGCGCTGCGCAGCGACCACCCGGTGGACGAAGATGTGCTGGCCAAAGTAGCCCTCTTTTGCGACGTGGAGCAGGAAGCGGTCATCCCCCTGGTTACGGCAGACACCATCTACGCCGTCCCCCTCAGCCTGGAGAAAGCCGGCCTGGGCGACTGGCTGGTCCAGCAGCTGCAGTTGACCGTCACCCGGGATCCCCAGGCTGGCCTGGCCGACTGGGAGCGCTTCGTCCAGGAGATCCGGCGGCCCAAGCCCAGCCTGCGCATCGGCCTGGTGGGCAAGTACGTGGAGCTGGAGGACGCCTACCTGAGCGTCAAGGAGGCACTGCTCCATGCAGGCCTGGCCATCGGCTACGACGTCCACATTGAGTGGATCAGCTCCGAGGATCTGGAAAAGGGGCGCAACCTGGAGCTGCTGGAAACGGTGGATGGCATCGTGGTTCCCGGCGGCTTTGGGTACCGGGGCATTGAAGGCAAGATCGTCGCCGCCCGCTACGCCCGGGAGCACCAGGTCCCCTACCTGGGCCTCTGCCTGGGCATGCAGGTCATGTGCATTGAGCTGGCCCGGGCCGTGTTCAACAGCGACGAGCCCAACAGCACCGAATTCGACCTCAGCACCGAATACCCCATCATTGACCTCATGCCGGACCAGCGGGATATCGCCGATATGGGCGGCACCATGCGTCTCGGCATCTACCCCTGCCAGCTCAAGCCTGGCACCCGGGCCGCGGAAGCCTACGCCGCCATGGGCTTCGGCCACGTGATCCAGGAGCGCCATCGTCACCGCTTCGAGTTCAACAACCACTACCGGGCGGACATGGAAGCCCACGGCATGGTCTTCAGCGGCCTCTCGCCCGATGGCCGCCTGGTGGAGATCGCGGAGCTGGCCGACCATCCCTTCATGGTGGGCAGCCAGTTCCACCCCGAATTCAAAAGCCGGCCCAACCGTCCCCACCCGCTGTTCCTGGGGTTGGTCAAGGCGGCCCGGCGCTACGCGGAAAATCATCGGACCCCAGAACATCAGCCGGTAGATGGGCAGGAAGAAGCCGCCGCCGCTCGGGGGGATGCCTTTTCCCCTGCTTCATAGCTGCCCCCGGTTCCGGGCATCCCCAGGGTAACCCGCCACTGCATGGGAACGGATTTCCCTGGGGCGCTTCTTCCGTGAGTCCCCAAATGGGGGGCACACCCCTGGGATCCGGTGCAGTTGGCGGCATGGCATTTCTGTGCCATAATGAAGGCAGATGAACAGGCCGTTTGCAAACAGGAGTGTAAAAAGGTATGTCTGGACATTCCAAATGGTCAACCATTAAGCGCAAAAAAGGCGCCAACGACGCTGCGCGCGGCAAGTTATTCACCAAGCTGGCCCGGGAGATCCAGGTAGCTGCCCGCAGCGGCGCGGATCCTGCCACCAACTTCACCCTGCGCCTGGCGGTGGAGCGGGCGCGCATGGAAAACATGCCCAAGGAGAACATCGAACGGGCTATCCGCCGGGGGGCCGGGCTGGAAAAAGAGGTGGACGACATCGAAGAGGTGACCTACGAAGGGTACGGTCCCCACGGTATCGCCATCCTGGTCAACTGTCTGACCGACAACCGCAACCGCACCATTGCTGAAGTCCGCCGCTGCTTCACCCGGGCCAACGGCAACCTGGGCGAACCGGGATCCGTGGCCTGGCAGTTCACAGAGGTGGGCTACATCCTTTTTAACCGCCAGACCGATGACGGTGAGCCGCGCGACCTGGATCCAGAGGCTATCTTCATGGCCGCGCTGGAGGCAGGCGCTGAAGACGTAGTCGTCAGCGAGGACGCGGTGGAGGTCTACACGGCGCGCAACGACCTGGCCCAGGTCAGCCAGGCGTTGACCGAGGCGGGCTTCGAGCCCGACGAGTCCAAGCTCATCATGCGGCCCAACACCACCATCGCCCTGGAGCCCGACGAGGCGACCACGGTCCTGAACCTGATCGAAGCCCTGGAAGAGCTGGACGACGTCAACAACGTCTACCACAACCTGGAGCTGACCGACGAAGTCATGGCCCAGCTGGCCTGACCCCGTTGGTTTCATCCCCATGGCGGCAAAGGCCCGACAGGCAGCGGCGCAGGCCAACGAGATCCAGGGGAAGTGGGATCGGGTGGCCCTGGGCATTGACCCAGGCACGGCCACCACGGGCTACGGCGTGGTGGCCCAGTCACCCGACGGCGACCTGGTCCTGTTGGCCTGTGGCGTCATTCGCACCCAGCCCGGCCAGCCCATGCATCTGCGCCTGCTGGAAATCTACGAGGATCTCCATGGGCTGATGGATGAGTTCTCGCCCACCGAAATGGCGGTGGAGAAGCTCTTCTTCGGCCGCAACGTGACCAACGCCATTTCCGTGGGACAGGCTCGCGGGGCAGTCCTTCTGGCGGCCGCCAAGCGGGGACTGCCGGTGTCCGAGTACACGCCGGCGGAAATCAAGCAGGCCATTGCCGGCTATGGCAACGCTGAGAAACGACAGATTCAGGAAATGGTTCAACGCCTGTTGGGCCTGGCCCAGATCCCCCGGCCAGACGACGCCGCCGATGGCGTGGCGGTGGCCCTGTGTCACCTGCAGACGGTCCGGTATCAGGATCTCCTTTCCTCTCAGGCCGGGTAAGGACGCCCAATTCGTGGACTTCTGGCGCCTGGGGTTTCTTTCTGGCGGCATCTAATCTATGGGATGCGCCGGCTCCACTGATGATTGCACTATACCCCATAGGCCGGTTCTCTGGATATGCCGAAACGGTATGGAGTTTATGAGATGGTTTTTAACGGCAGAGAACGATGACCAATGTACAGAATTATTCTTCGGAGATCCCGCAAGAGCGAAAGCATGTCCGGATCCTGGTAGTCGATGACGAAGATGCCCTTTGCCACCTGTTGCGCATCTCCCTGGAAAAGATAGGCCACACGGTGGTCACTGCCACCAATGGCCGGCAGGCCCTGGAGCGTTTTGCAGAGGATTCAATCGATTTGGTGTTATTAGACATTATTATGCCAGGGATGGACGGCTTCGAGGTCTGCCGGGCGCTGCGGGAGCAGTCGGATGTGCCCGTTGTCATGTTGACCGCCCTGAACCGCTCCGATGACGTGGTGCGGGGGTTTGGGCTGGGCGCGGATGATTACATCACCAAGCCTTTCAGCTTTCGGGAAGTGCAGGTACGCATCGAGGCGATCTTGCGACGGGTCTACTGGCAGGATCGCAGTGCCGTGGCGTCCCGCCCGGAGACGGGCGACATCGTGCTGAACACAGACGCCCACGAAGCTCTGGTACGGGGACAACGGGTCCAATTGACGCCTATCGAATATCGGCTGCTGCGCTACATGATGGGAATGCCTAACCGGGCGGTGAGCAAGAGCGAGCTCTTCCGCCAGGTCTGGGGGTATGACATGGTGGGCAGCACCAACCTGGTGGAAGTGGCCGTGCGGCGCCTGCGGGAAAAGATTGAGGAAGATCCGTCCAACCCGGTCTACCTGGTCACCGTCCACGGCGTGGGGTACAAATTTCACCCAAAGCCGGAGACGACGTCCAACCCGGCGTAGACGAAGCTGGCGTTCAGGAGCAGCGGGAGCGCATTTGATCCATGATTCGCCTGATCCGGGGCACCGTCATCGCCCATGGCAAGGACCATCTTGTGGTGGAGGTGGCCAATGCGGTGGGGCTCAAGATCTTTGTGCCTGAGCCCACCCGTACCCAGGCCGCCTCTGGAGCCACCATCGTCCTGCATACCTACCTGCAGGTGCGGGAAGATGCCCTCAACCTCTTCGGCTTTGCCACCGAGGAGGAGCTGGAGATCTTCGAGCTGCTCCTGGGGGTGAGTGGCGTGGGCCCCAAGGTGGCCCTCTCCACCCTGAGCGCCCTGAGCCCCGATGCCCTGCGGCTGGCCCTGGCCAACAATGAGCCGGCTGTCATCGCTCGAGTGCCGGGCATCGGCAAACGGACGGCGGAAAAGATCATCCTGGAGCTCAAGGACAAGGTGCGGGAGAGCCAGGCCGGCCTGGAGGCCCTGGCCGCGGTGGCCGATGTGGACGCGGAGGTCATCGAGGCCCTCATCGCCCTGGGCTACAGCGTGGTGGAGGCCCAACGCGCCGTGCAGCGCCTGCCCAAGGAAGCCACCGGCGTGGAGGAGCGGCTGCGCCTGGCCCTGAGCCAGTTCAGCGCCTGACCTGTCCCGGCCCAGGTTGGCCGCGGCCTGGGCAATGTCTGGTGGCCTTTTTCTTTGACAGGCTTCCAGGCGGCACATATAATTTGGCCGGTTTCTTTGTCGTTAAAAATTCAGGTGCGTGCCTCTGGTTGGGCATTTCACCCAAAAACATTCAGGACGGAACTTTATGGCAGAAGTACAAACCCTGCGTCGGGGAAACATTTACGAAGAAGACAATCAGCTCTGGCGGGTGCTGGATTATCAGCACATCAAGATGGCTCGGGGCGGCGCCACCATTCGCCTGAAGGTGCGCAACGTGCGTACCGGCGCCACCGTGGAAAAGACCTACAACAGCGGCGCCCGGGTCCAGGACGTGCGGCTGGACAGCCGGCAGGTTCAATACCTGTACAATGACGGCCAGTTCTACTATTTCATGGACACCGACACCTTCGAGCAGATTGCCCTGCCGCCCGAAGCCCTGGAAGGGATTGTGGAGTACCTGGTGGACAACCAGGTGGTCACCCTGCTCTCCTACAACGGTGAACCCATCGAGGTGAGCCTGCCCACCACGGTGGACCTGAAGGTGGTCTGGGCGGAGGCAGCCGTGGCCGGCGATACGGCCAACGCGCCCACCAAGCAGGTGGAGCTGGAGACCGGGCTGCGCATGCAGGTGCCCATGTTCGTGAACGAGGGGGACATCATCCGGGTGGATACCCGGGACGGCAGCTACGTCACCCGGGTGCAGAAGTAGCGACCGGCCCTGGCGCCGACAGGGGGGCGACCCGCCGGGCCGCCCCCCTGTTGCAGTCGCCAATGGTTGGGGAAAAATTTGATCGTTTTCCCCCGATTGAGTATACTTACCACTGAGGATGCCGTTGTAGCTCAGTCGGTAGAGCAGCGCCCTCGTAATGCGCAGGTCATCGGTTCGAGTCCGATCAACGGCTCCAACAAGCAGGGGTTCGTGTCCGCTCGCCAAAGCGAACACGAACCCTTTTTCGTTTTCTTTACCCTTTTTTCGTGTGACTGTTCATCCCCCTTCCACACCGGGGAAGGGGGAATGAGCGGGTGGATGGGGTTACCTTTTCGTTATTTTTCGACGCTGTGGACCGGTCCCACCAGCCCTGCGAAGGTGGCCAGATCGATGTTGGATCCACACACCAACACCCCCACGTGTTTCCCCTGCAGCCGGGCGCGCAGGGGCCCCAGGAGCGCGGCCGTGGCCGCGGCACCGGCTGGCTCCACCGCCAGCTTCATGGAGCGGTAGAGCAGATCCATGGCTCGACGCAGCTCGTCGTCGCTCACCAGCACCAGGTCATCCACAAAGGTCCGGCATAACTGAAAGCTGTAGGGCGCGGCGTGGGGGGCGCCCAGGCTGTCGGCGATGGTGCGCACCTGTTCGATGGCCTGGGGAGCGCCGGCGGCAAAGCTCCGATGCATGGTGTCGGCCCCCTCGGGCTCCACCCCGAACACCTGGCAGTGGGGCCGCATCTGTTTGATGGCGGCAGCCATCCCTCCGCAGAGGCCTCCACCCCCGATGGGGATGATCACTGCATCCAGATCGGGCACCTGGGTGGCCAGCTCCAGGCCCAGGGTTCCCGTCCCCAGGGCGGTCAGGGGGCCCTCAAAGGGGTGGACGAAGAAGCGCCCCTCCTCCGCCTCAATGGCCTGAACCCGCTCAAAGGCCTGTTTCACATCGTCCGCCAGCACCACCTCCGCGCCGTAGGCCCGGCAGCGTTCCACCCGAAAGGGATTGGCCGTCCGGGGCATGACCACCTTGGCGCTGGTGCCCAGAAGCCGGGCGGCAAAGGCGACGGCGATGGCGTGGTTGCCGGCGCTGACCGCGGTGACGCCCCGGGCCAGCTGGGAAGGCCCCAGGGCCAACATGACAGCCAGCGCGCCCCGAGGTTTAAAGGTGCCCGTGTGCTGAAAGAGCTCCAGCTTCAACGTGACCCGGGTCTCGGGCCCCAGCTCCTCCACCAGCTCCCGGGCTCGCCAGGACCAGACAGGTGTTTCCAGGATCCAGGGGGCAAGCCGGGCTCGGGTGGCCCGGATGGCGGCCAGGGTCGGCCAGGGAAAGTCCCCGGCTTCGGCGGGTAAATCCTGGCGGACATTCGCCATGGTCGTCTCCTTCCACCCTACTCGAACCAGGGCAACATGCCCCGTTCGTACATGGAATAGAGGCCGTATAAAAAGTAGATGGCAATCACGAAAACCAGGACCTTCAGCACGGTGTCCCGCTGGGAGTAGATGCGGCGGAATTCCTGCCACAGGCCGCGCGGTTTGTAGACCAGCACCAGAAGCAAAATGAGCAGAAGCAGGAGCCAGCGCCGCATGTTCATAGTCGGTACCTTGGAAAATCTGTGTTCTTCGGTGAAAGCTGTAGTAAATCCCGGCAGAAATTCGCCGATCAGGCCTCTGGCCTGCGGCTTCGCCGATCGGGCCTCTGGCCTGCGGCTTCGCCGATCGGGCCTCTGGCCTGCGGCTTCGCCGATCGGGCCTCTGGCCTGCGGCTTCGCCGATCGGGCCTCTGGCCCGCGGCTTCGCCGAACGTTTCCACCAGAGGTAGTGCGCCCAGAGGGCACCCGGAATTTCTGCCGTGGTATTTACGCCAAACTGTAGTAGTAAACCGAATCAGCGTTCATCTGCGTGGGGCAGCGTTCGAATTTGGCCTTTTTGCAGTAGCGCCATAAATTGCCTCTGACCGTTTTTCGGTTACAATCAAGGCCATGTGGATCCTGACGTCTGTCCCAGAATCCTTGCCAGGCGTGCCGCAACAGACCTCGTCGTTCTGGGCCGCCGATCTCCTGGCGTTCATCCAGCCCCAGGCGTCGGCCTTCTGGCTGCTGGCTGCCCTGGCCACCCTGCCGTTCCTACCCTGGTTGGAGCGCCGTTCTCCGCCCGGCTGGCGTGGCTGGATCCGCCCGGCCCATCACCTCCTGATCCCATACGCTGGCCTGTTGCTGGGGGGCCTCTCTCCCCGGTTGATGGGCCTGAGTGAACTGGACTGGGCGACCAGCCTGGGCTTCGGCCTGCTCTTTATCTTCGTGGTGGGGGTGCTGCTGGTAGCCGCCCGCATTACCCTGGAGGCCGGCCATCCATCCGACGGGCGGCAGCCCAGTCGTTCGGGCCGACCCACCCCCCTGGAGGATGCAGCGGCCGGGCAGGGAGAATGGCATCGGCTGGGCAGGCCCTTCCTGGACAGCGGCTACGAGGAATTTTATCGGGTCTTCCTGCGAGGGGGGCTGTGGGAATTGCTGTTACGGTGGCCCACGCCAGTCCAGCTACCCGGCTACTGGGCCATCTGGCTGGCAGCCCTGCTCGTCCTGCCAGAGATCCTCTGGCGCCGATGGTCGGCTTCCCAAAAGCTCCTGGATGGGGTGATCCTGCTGACCACATCCATCCTCTTTTTCTACACCCGCAACTTCTGGCTCTGCTGGATCCTGCACGGCGCCATCCGCCTGATCTTTGCCCCTTTGGCGGCTGAACCGGTGGAGGGTGGCCACGAACCCACCCGGCGGCGGACGGCCTGAGGCCGGGGCGTTACAGGAGGTAGCCGACGCCCAGCATGGCCGCGAACAGGACAACCGAGACAATCACGAGTTCCCGCAGATCCCGGGCCACAAAGCGATACTCTTCCGCCCAGTTGACCGTTTCCGATCCTTTTTCGGACCGTTTGGCGGTGTCAACCGCCGCGGCCGGGGTCGGGGTGGGCGTGGCCTGGGCCTCGCCCCGTTTTTCGGACTTCTGATAATACTGGCTGTAGCTGCGGGGTCGGGCCGTGCTCACGCTGCGCTTGCGACCGCGCCTCTTGCTGGTGGCCATGCTGGTCCTCCTGAATCTGACCTGAGTATCTCATTCCATAGAGACCATTGATGGAGTGTATTATACAGGCTGCCGGCAGCGGGAACCAAACAGCCGGGCTCCCCGGGATAGGTCCAGGAGGGATCCACCGGCATCACGGGCAGGCTCCCCGGCGGCCGACCACCCGCCGGACTACGGCCTCATACAGCACCTGGGCTTCGGCCATCCCCAGCCGCTGGAGCAGCAGCCCGTAGACTCCCAGGCCCACTCCACCGGCCACCGTCAGCGCCAGCAGGTCCGCCACCGGCTGCCAGGGCCGGGCCAGGGAGAGCAGCGCCAGGGTCGCTGCCATGGCCAATGCCATCCCCCCGGCGGCCATCAAGATCCCGGCCAGATCGCGGGCCAGCCGCCTGGGCCACCGCCGGAGCTGCCAGCCCAGCAGGGCCACCATGATCAGGGCATGGCCCGCCTGTTTGGCCGAGTCCGCCCAGACCAACCCCAGGAACCCGGCCCAATTCACCAGGCTCAGGGCCACGGCCAGGTAGATGCCCACGCTGGCCACGCCCACCAGCGCCGGCAGCCAGGTGTTGTGTCGGGCATAAAACGCGTAGTTGAGGGGAAAATCCACCGCGGCAAAGAGCATCCCCACCACGTAGATGTTCAGCGCAGCTACCACCTGCCGCGTATCTTCCGGCGTGAAGCGATTCCGCTCAAAGAGGAGGCGGGCCAGGGGCTCCCCCAAAAGCCAGAGTCCCACGGCCGCGGGCACGATCAGGAGCAGGACCATCCGCAGACCCCGGCCCAGGGTGTGGCGATAGGCCGCTTCGTCGCCGGCGGCAAAGTGCTGGCTGAGGCGGGGGAGCGCGGCCAGGGAGATGGCCACGCTGATCAGGCCCAGGGGCATCTGCTGGAGGGTGGTGGCGTTGCTCATCCAGGCAATGCTCTGGGCGCCCGTCCCGCTGGCCAGGCGCCGATCCACGGCCACCTGCAACAGGCTGACCACCAGCCCGGCCGCAATGGGCAGGTAGAGGCGCAACATCCGGCCCAGGGCCGGGTGATACCAGTTTCGCCCCGGCAGCAGGGGAACGCCTGCCCGCCGCAGATCGCCGGCCAGCAGGGCAAGCTGCACCAGGCCGCCCGCCAGCATGCCCAGGGCCAGCGCGTAGATGCCAATGCGCGGCGCCAGCAGGGGCGCCATGGCCACGATCCCCAGGTTGTAGATGGCCGTGGCCAGGGCGGGGAAGGTGAAGCGCTGGAGGGCGTAGAGCATGCCGGTGAAGAGGCCCGCCATGCTCAAGAGCCAGACTGCCGGTGCAGCCAGCCGGATCAGCCGGGTGGTCAGGGTCAGCAGGGCCGGGTCCCATTCCCCCAGGCCGGCCGCCAGCAGCCAGGCCAGCCAGGGGGCCGCCAGCTCCAGGAGCAGTACCAGCCCGGCCAGGACCACCGCAAAGACGCTGATCAGGGCGCCGACCAGGGCGTAGAACTCGCTGCGGCGGCGTAGCCGGGCATATTCACTCAGGACGGGAACCAGCGCTGCACTGAGCATGCCGCCGATGAGGAAATCGTACAGCATGGTGGGGACCTGGCTGGCCACCCGGAAGGCGCTGACCTGGCCGCTGGCGCCAAAGTAGTAGGCGATCACCATCTCCCGCACCAGGCCCAGGACGCGGCTGGCCGCATTGCCGACGGACAACAGGCCGGCACTGCGGGCCAGGCCCTCCTGGGGCGTGCTCAGGCTGGCGGGTTCTTCCATGAGCAGGTCATCAGCAGACATGGCGCCATTGTAGCACAGGCCGGCGGGGATGGGAGCAACGACAGGTCGATGGCAGCAGCATTGATTCGGGGGGGGCGGGGGACCGGGACCTTCTCGGGCCAGTGCGGCTTAGCCAAATGGCCCACAAAAAAGCACGGCGCTCAACCACCAGAGCGCCGTGCTTCGTGTCGTTTTGGGGGCGGGTTGCCCGGTCAGGCGGGCGTCTGCACCGGCTGGCGGAAGACCCGGGGATCCTTAAAGCCCGGGTAGCCGTTCTCCTCCAGCTCGGCCAGGAACTTCTCGGCCTGCATGGCTGCCGCACAGCCCTGGCCCACACTGGTGGCCACCTGCTTATAGACCTTGTCCATGATTTCGCCGGCGGCAAAGACGCCCGGTACGTTGGTTCGCATAAAGTGGTCCGTCACCAGGTGGCCATCTTCGTCCATCTCCAGCTTGCCGTGGAAGAGTTCGTTGTTGGGCAGGTGACCGATGAAGATGAAGACGCCGTCGGTATCCAGTTGACCTTCCTCACCGGTCACGGTGTTGCGGGTCTTCACCCCCACTACCTTGCCGTCCTTGCCCACGATTTCAGTCACCACCGTATTCCAGACGAACTCAATCTTCTCGTTGTGGAAGGCCCGGTTCTGCAAGATCTTGCTGGCCCGCAGCTCGTCCCGGCGATGGATGATGCGCACCCGGTTGGCGAACTTGGTCAGGAAGATGCCCTCCTCCACCGCGCTGTCGCCGCCGCCGACCACCACCACGTCCTTCCCCCGGAAGAAGAAGCCGTCGCAGGTGGCGCAGTAGCTGACGCCCTTGCCGGTGTATTCCTTCTCGCCGGGCACTTCCAGGTACCGGGGGCGGGCTCCTGTGCAGAGGATGAGGGCCTTGGTGGCGTATTCCTGGCCGTTGGCCGTGCGCACCAGGAAGGGATGGCGGTCGACCACGATCTCGTTCACATAGTCGAACTCGATCTGGGTGCCGAATTTTTCGGCCTGTTGCTTCATCTTTTCCACCAGCTCGGGGCCGCTCACCCCCTCGGGGAAGCCCGGATAATTTTCCACCTCATAGGTGAGGCTGACCTGACCGCCATAATCGTTGCCGGTGATCAGGAGGGGGTTCAGGTTGGCCCGGGCCGCGTACAGGCCAGCGGTGAAGCCGGCGGGTCCGCTGCCCACGACGATGACGTTCTCCACCTCGGGCCTGGCGCCTTTCCCGGCACCGTTTCCAGACATCTGCACCGTAGTCATTGAATGCTCCTCATAACGTTTTTGACTGAACGTGTCTAACTGGCCGCAAAACCTTCACTATAAAATCTATAGTGATTATACGCCCGCAGTATACACCCGTCAAACTGGGCGGAATGTAAGGAGCGTTTCAAGGCACAGCCACGGGGCTCAGTAAATCCCGGCAGAAATTCGCCGATGGTTTCCGCCAGAGGGAGTGCGCCCAGAGG